>WQXZ01000006.1 GCA_009781525.1 Coriobacteriia bacterium
GCATTCGTACTGTCGGCGAACTTCTGCAGAATCAGTTCCGTATCGGTCTCTCGCGCATGGAGCGTGTGGTTCGCGAGCGGATGTCTACCCAAGAAGTCGACGATATCTCGCCGCAGTCACTGATCAATATCCGCCCGATTGTAGCCTCTATTAAGGAGTTCTACGGTTCAAGCCAGCTCTCCCAGTTCATGGATCACACCAATCCAGCTACATCAATTACCCACAAGCGACGCCTGTCAGCGCTTGGACCTGGTGGTCTCTCGCGTGAACGTGCAGGTATCGAAGTGCGCGACGTACATCCTTCGCACTACGGACGGATGTGCCCAATTGAGACCCCTGAAGGACCGAACATCGGCTTGATCGGCTCACTGGCAACCTATGCCCGAATTAACCCCTACGGCTTCATCGAGGCTCCCTATCGCCGAGTCATCGACGGTAAGATCACCGATGAGATCGACTACCTGACTGCAGATGAAGAAGAGAACTTCATCATCGCCCAGGCAAATGAACTATTCGATCAAGAGACACGCCGTTTCGGCACCACCGATGCCAAAGGTAAGTTCGTAGCAGCCAAGAAAGTCCTCTGCCGCGCCAAAGACTCACAAGGTGTCTTCGGAGAGCCTGAAGAAGTCGAACCCAAACGTGTGCAGTACATGGACATCTCTCCCAGCCAGATGGTTGCTGTCACCACCGCTCTTATCCCCTTTTTAGAGCATGACGATGCCAACCGTGCTCTGATGGGATCGAACATGCAGCGACAGGCCGTGCCGCTAATCCGCCCGGTGGCTCCACTGGTCGGCACCGGCATGGAATATCGCTGCGCGGTCGACTCCGGCGAGATGGTGCTGGCAAAGAAAGACGGCATCGTTGAGTTTATCCAGACTGACAGAGTTGTCATTCGTAGTAGTGACGACGAGGTCATCGAATATCAACTGCCCAAGTTCCAGCGGTCGAACCAAAGTGGTTGCATCAACCATAAGCCGATTGTCAAGGTCGGCCAGAGGGTCAGCGCCGGCGACATCCTGGCTGACGGCCCAGCTACTGACATGGGTGAACTGTCGCTCGGTCAGAACCTGTTGACTGCCTACATGCCTTGGGAAGGCTACAACTACGAAGATGCGATTATCCTGTCAGAGCGCGTGGTTAACGAGGATCTACTGACATCCATTCACATCTCGCAATACGAGATCGATGCCCGCGACACCAAGCTCGGCCCAGAAGAAATCACCCGCGAGGTTCCCAATTCTTCCGAGGATCAGGTCGCCAACCTTGATTCCGACGGTATTATCCGCATCGGTGCCGAGGTCGTTCCCGGCGACTATCTGGTCGGCAAGGTAACCCCCAAAGGCGAGACCGAACTGACTGCTGAAGAGCGTCTACTCAGGGCGATCTTCGGCGAGAAAGCCAGAGAGGTGCGCGATACCTCGCTGAAGGTTCCGCACGGAGCCGGAGGCCGCATCATCGGCATCACCCGCTTCTCGCGTGACGAGGGCGACGAGCTGCCGCCAGGTGTAAACGAGCTGGTTCGCGTGTTTGTTGCCCAGAAGCGCAAGGTGCAGCAGGGCGACAAGCTGGCTGGACGGCATGGCAACAAAGGTGTCATCAGCCGCATCCTGCCGATCGAGGACATGCCATACATGGCAGACGGCACCCCGATCGACGTCATCTTAAACCCCTTAGGCGTTCCCTCACGCATGAATATCGGGCAGCTGTTCGAGACTCATCTGGGCTGGGCAGCCAACTTCGGTTGGTCCGATGAGCCCACAGAGCAGTCGATTCCCGGACCGATGTACGTTGCATCCCCGGTTTTCGATGGCGCCAGCGAAGAAGAGATCTCCTACGCCATTGGTCGCGCTAATGAGAACCTGAAGCTTCGTTATTACGAGCGACTGGGTGATAAGGTTGAGGAGAAGTTCATTCCTCAGTTGTCTCCAGAGGGCAAGACCACTCTCTACGACGGTCGCACCGGTGAGGCTTTCAGTGAGCCAATCACAGTGGGCTGGAATTACATACTTAAACTATCGCATCTGGTTGATGACAAGATACATGCTCGCTCAACCGGCCCGTACTCGCTGATCACCCAGCAACCTCTTGGCGGTAAGGCTCAGTTCGGCGGGCAGCGTTTCGGTGAGATGGAAGTCTGGGCGCTCTATGCCTATGGTGCCTCCCACGTTTTGCAGGAGCTGCTGACCATCAAGTCAGATGATACTGCTGGCCGCGTCAAAGCCTACGAGCACATCATCAAGGGTGAGAACATCCCGTCAGCTGAGGTTCCTGAGAGCTTTAAGGTACTGATAAAAGAGATGCGCTCTCTCGGACTTGATGTCGAACTGATCGGCAGCAACGAAGAAGAAGAGCTTGGCGATATGGCTGAGCTTTCTGAGCTTCCAACCTTTATTGATGCAATGGCTGATGGAGAAGACATCAACATCGAGAGCGCTCTCGAAGAGATCGCTTCAAGTCTGGCAAGCTTTGACTTTGACCTTGATTTTGAAGATTCTGTTCCCAGCTTCGTTGATCTCGACGACGTTAGTCAGAATGGAAGCGCAGCAAACGTTGCTGTTTCTAATGGCCTCCTACAATCGACAACCGATAATGAGCTTGACCCAGACGAGTCAATCTTTGCCCTGATAGACGAATCCGAGGAGGAGTAGATATGAGCTCTGAATTCGACGTAAATAATATTGAACAGCTACGCATCGGCTTGGCGTCTCCCGAAAAGATTCGCTCCTGGTCGCGTGGCGAGGTAAAGAAACCTGAGACTATCAACTATCGAACCTTAAAACCCGAACGTGATGGCCTGTTCTGCGAGAAGATCTTCGGTCCTTCAAAAGATTGGGAATGCGCCTGTGGTAAATACAAGCGCATCCGCTTCAAGGGCATCATCTGCGAGCGATGTGGCGTTGAGGTCACAAAAGCCCGGGTTCGCCGTGAGCGGATGGGGCACATAGAGCTGGCTACTCCGGTCTCGCATATCTGGTATTTCAAAGGCACCCCTTCACGTCTTGGCTACCTGCTGGATATTGCTCCAAAAGAGCTGGAGAAGGTCTTGTACTACGCCTCCTCGATAATCATCAGCATCGACAAAGAAGCTCGTGATGCCGACGCAACAGAGTTGCGTGATGAACTTGTGGCTGACCTGGAAGCCTTGGATGCTGAGCTCGACCGTCAGATCGACTCGGTACGCAGGCTCTCAACCGAGCTGGCTACCAACGATGACGGTATCGACGAGGATGAGATGCTTACGCCAGAGCAGATCGAGGTCGAGGTCGCTGATCTGCGTGAAGAATATGAAGAGCGCAAAGAGCTAAGAAACAGAGCCTATGAGACTTTCATGTCTTTAGAGTCAAAGCAGCTGATGGGTGATGATGGTGTCTACCGCGAGATGCGTCAGTGCTATCGCGACTACTTTCTTGGCGGTATCGGTGCAGAGGCAATCAAGCAGATACTTGCCAATATGGATCTTGATGCCGTAGCAGTCGAGCTGCGTGAGATTATCTCAGACGGAAAAGGGCAGAAGCGTGTCAGAGCAATCAAGCGCTTGAAGGTGGTCGATGCCTTTATCAAGAGCCAGAACCGCCCCGAAGATATGATTTTAGATGTTATCCCCGTGATTCCACCTGACTTAAGGCCTATGGTTCAGCTGGACGGTGGACGCTTTGCCACCAGCGACCTAAACGACCTTTATCGTAGGGTTATCAATCGCAACAACCGACTGAAAAGGCTGCTTAGCCTTGAGGCTCCCGAGATCATTGTTAACAATGAGAAGCGCATGCTGCAGGAGGCTGTTGATTCGCTGTTCGATAACGGCAGACGTGGCCGTCCGGTCACAGGACCTGGCAACCGGCCGCTGAAGTCGATATCTGACATGCTGAAAGGCAAGCAAGGGCGTTTTCGTCAGAACCTGCTGGGTAAGCGTGTTGACTACTCTGGTCGTTCGGTTATCGTGGTCGGTCCTCAGCTGAAGATCTATCAGTGTGGCCTACCGAAGATCATGGCACTTGAGCTGTTCAAGCCTCAGGTGGTCAAACGCATGGTTGAGCTTGATTACTCTCCCAATGTCAAGGCTGCAAAGAAAACCGTGGATCGTGGTGTCAGACCTGAGGTCTGGGATGTCTTGGAAGAGATCATTGCTGAGCATCCGGTGCTTTTAAACCGTGCGCCGACCCTGCACCGCCTGGGCATACAGGCCTTTGAGCCGGTCCTGGTTGAAGGTAAGGCGATTCGCCTGCATCCTCTGGTTTGTACCGCCTTTAACGCAGACTTCGACGGCGACCAGATGGCGGTTCACGTTCCGCTATCGTCAGAGGCTCAGGCTGAGGCTCGTATCCTGATGCTTTCTACCAACAATATCAAATCGCCTGCACACGGCCGCCCGCTAGCGGTTCCGACCCAGGATATGGTTATCGGACTGTTTTACCTGACAGCATCACGCGAAGGCCTCGAAGGAGAGCATCGTGCCTTTATGGACTTCAAAGAGGCCTTGAACGCCTATGATGCCCGCGCTGGCCTTAAGTTGCAATCGATCATCTATGCTCGTCTGTCCCGCGACTCGATTATCGAGTCCGCTAACGGAGTCTACGAAGAAAGATATGCTGGCGAGCGAATCGAAACCACTGTGGGGCGCATCATCTTCAACGCAGTACTGCCGGATGACTACCCCTTCGTGAACTATGAAATGAGCAAAAAAACCATTTCGCGTCTAATCGAAGACTGCTCAAACCTCTATTCGGTCACTGAGATGTCGATTATCTTAGACGGACTGAAAGACATCGGCTTTCACTACGCAACACAAGCTGGTGTCACCGTCAGCGTCTTTGATGCAACCGTGCCACCGTCAAAGCCTGAGATTCTTGCAGAGGCTGATGCCAAAGTCGCAGCTATCGAGAACGAATATCAGATGGGCTTCCTTGATGCAGCAGTTCGCCACAGAGAGATCCGTGAGATCTGGACAGAAGCTAACGACAAGGTCGGCGATGCAATGGCGGCAAACTTCGATCGCTTTAACCCGATCTATATGATGGCTTACTCAGGTGCCCGTGGTGACATCAAGCAGGTTCGCCAGCTGGCTGGCATGCGTGGCCTGATGAGTAACCCGAAAGGCGAGACGATCGAGCGCCCGATCAAGGCGAACTTCCGCGAAGGCCTGTCGGTTCTTGAGTACTTCATCTCAACACATGGTGCCCGGAAAGGTCTGGCTGATACGGCTCTTAGAACAGCCGACTCCGGATACCTGACCCGCCGCCTGGTTGATGTTGCTCAAGACGTGATCGTACGTGAGCACGACTGCCAGACTGATGACGGCATGGTTTATGACCTGCTGACCAGCAGCGGTGAGCCTGATCAGAATCTGATCGGACGCTGCTTGATGGAGCCGGCGATTAATCCAGAAACAGAAGAGGTCATCCTGGACAGCGGTGACTATATCAGCTCGCTAGATGACATCAGAAAAATAGTAGAGATCGGCATGACATCCATTCAGATGCGCACGATTATGACCTGCCATGCTCATCGCGGTGTCTGCCAGAAGTGCTATGGCTGGGATCTGGCAACATCCAGACCGGTCAACATTGGCACCGCAGTCGGTATCATCGCAGCTCAGTCAATCGGCGAGCCTGGCACTCAGCTGACGATGCGTACCTTTCACACCGGCGGTGTTGCAGGTGAGGACATCACTCACGGCCTGCCTCGTGTCACCGAGCTGTTCGAGGCTCGAAGACCTAAGGGACAGGCAATCCTGGCAGAGATCTCCGGTACCCTGCATATGACCGATGACAGATCGTCTCGCACCTTCACCATCACTGACAAAGAGGGCAACGTGCGTGAGACTCCCGTCTCAAGCCGCGCGACACTGCTGGAAGGCGTGGTCGACGGTGCTCAGGTAGTCGTCGGGCAGCAGCTGACCAAGGGTTCTGTTAACCCGCACGATCTGCTCCGCCTGACCGACGTTACAACGACGCTTCGCTACATCACAAGCCAGGTGCAGGAAGTCTACATCTCTCAGGGTGTCGATATCAACGACAAGCATATCGAAGTAATCGCCCGACAGATGTTGCGCAAGGTCGCCGTCACCGATGCTGGCGACTCCGACTATCTACCTGGAAAGCAGGTGGATTTCTACACTTTCCAGCACGAGGCAACCCGAATCGCTAACGATGGAGGCAACGCACCTACTGCCTCACCACTTCTGCTAGGTATCACCAAAGCCTCTCTGGCAACCGAAAGTTACCTGTCTGCAGCTTCGTTCCAAGAGACCACCAAGGTTTTGACCGATGCTGCCATCGAAGGCAAGTCCGACGAACTGCTTGGTTTGAAAGAAAACGTCATCATCGGTAAGCCGATACCGGCTGGAACCGGCCTGAAGCCATACCGCGACATTGATCTTACATACAAAGGGGAGAAGTTCTCGTCTACGCGCAAGAGCCGGACTGAGCGTCTACCTGAATATGCGCCAAGCGAGCTGAAAGAGTGGGAGAGCCTGTTACCACCTACTCCAGAGTCAGTGCTGGATGGAGCAGAGTACCTGAACCTGCCGAATGGCGCGGTTCGCTACCTGAAGAGCCTTGCTGCTGATTCGCAGGCACCAACGATTCCGCTTGAGATTCTCAGGCTCTACATCTTCGATGACCTCAGTGTCTCGCAGCGCTGGGCTAACAAGTTCAACGATGCCGGCATTGAGACCGTTGGTGACCTGATCGGCAAGACTGAAGAAGAGTTGCTACGTATTGAGGGCATCGGTGCAAAGGCAATAGCCGAACTGAAAGCTGGACTTGAAGCCCGCGACCTGCTGTACCTGATCGATTCTGGTGAAGATGACGAAGATGCAGACATCGACATCTCAGATTATCTCAACACGATTTTCTCCCCAGATGATGACATCTATTCGCCTGATCAGCTGATTCCCTCATATCGGATTGGTGACGACGATGACAGTGATGATGACTTCACTTATCCACTGACACCATCAGCCAGCACTAATGGTGATCATCCGCCAGGAAACGACCAGTACAACGAACTGTTCGGTCTGATGGGAATCCGCTACATCGGCGAAAGCGACGACACAGCCGAAAGCGACTAGACTCAGTTTGAAGGCTTGATCGAGTACTCAAAGCGCCTGCCACAATGCAGGCGCTTTGCTTTGCGCCTCGTGTGCTGCGACCCGTGGCCGCCTGCCGTAGGTGCTGCGACCTGCACCGCCTGCTCCCCCTCAGCCGCCTGCCGTAGGTGCTGCGACCTGCACCGCCTGCTCCCCCTCAGCCGCCTGCCGAAGGCGCTAGAAAAGCAGCCTTAATATGTTCTCAAAGCAGAAGTATGACAAAGCTATCCCCAGGCAGAGAGACGGTCCGAGTGGCAGATTGTCATTAAGAGTGGCTTTCTTGGCTACCAGTAGCCAGCCAGCGTAGATTGCTGCTACTACAATGCCGATAGCTGCTGCCAGGCAAACCTCTTTTGCGCCTAGCAAAAAGCCTGCTGCTGCCATCAGTTTAACGTCTCCGCCACCGATTGAGCCAGCTGTGATCACGCTGGCTAGCAACAGTGGCAGACTGATAATCGCACTACCTATCAGTCTGTTTGGCAAGGTTTGCCCCGAGACAAGAACCATGCGTGCCACACCAAGCAGAAAAAACAGCAGATTCAGGCCGTCTGGTATCTCTCTTGTCTTGATATCTTGGTAGGTTATTGCCCCCAGTAGCGCAATGACCATGATGTGTATGATGATTTGAAGTACTAACCCGTTATTGCTCACTCTTTGCTATCTTTTTCCCAGGACTACAATGTCATCAACGCATGTGCCAAGCACGATACGGAGAGTCAACATAGTAGCACTTCGACTGCATGATAGTCTAGTTATACGCTAGCATTTGGCTTATTTATTTTGCATCTGCGCGGCACGCTCCCGCAGCACGCTCACCCCATGGCGCGGCACGCTCCCGCAGCACTTCGCCCTTAACGACTTCTTAGCTGTAACACTCACGCCCCCTTCAGCTATTCGCCCTCTTCGCAGGTGCCCCAAAAGATTAGATATGCTCACCACCACGACCCCGCTGCCAAACCGGAGGCAGTTGGTGGCAAAAAATCGCCTTCGTCGGTGTGCGTGGGCGAGCAATTCCTGAATTATCACTGATTATGTAAAGCTACGAGGGTGTTTTAGGCTGCTAAAACCTGCTTTTGACCTTTTTGGCCTTGAGAAGACACCGACGAAGGCGATTTTTTGCCACCAACTGCCTCCGGTTTGGCAGCGGGGTGTTTGAGCAACCTGGCGGGGTTTGGATGCGGGTCATGGGGGTTGATGGGGGTGCAGCCTAGCGAGGTTCTACAGCTCCCCTAGCGCGGCGCGCCTCCCGTGCGCAGCAAGGCGCGCTCCCGCCTTGCATCCCAACCCCACCGCCACCACGCCCTGCCGCCCCTGCACTCGCAGCGCGCCTCCGCCCCGCCACCGCTGCTGCGAACTGGGTCGCTTTGGCGTGTATAGGTTATACTTCTCTACCATGAAGACAACAGATTTAAAATTCCTATCCTACGATGGGCAGACCACTATTCGTGGGTGGCTGTTTGAGCCAAACCGTGTAGCTTCGAAAAAGGAAATCCCGCGTGCGGTAATCCAGATCGTTCATGGTTCGTCTGAGCACAGTGGTCGCTATGTGCAATTAGCCAAGTATCTGGTAGAACAGGGATTCGTGGTGTGCAGCCACGACCATATCGGCCATGGACTATCAATAGAAACTCCAGATGATCTTGGCTATATTCCAGCTGAGGGTGGTACAAAGATTCTGATAGAAGACACCCATCAGCTTCATCTGCTGATTCAGCAACGCTACTTGGATAGCGTACCTTACATCTTGCTTGGTCATTCACTGGGCAGCTATATCATCAGGGTCTATATCAGTGTCTATGGCGACTATCTGGATGCAGCAGTAGTATCTGGAACCACCAACCCATACATATTCACGATTATCCCAAGCTTGATGCTACTTGAGCGAAATGTTCGCAAGCAGGGTGATCGAATGGTGTCACCCGGTCTCTACTACAGTTATGGCCAAGGCAGAAACGCCTTTAAGATGAAGGAGCGTCGCACTGATTTTGACTGGCTTTGCTCAGACCCTGCAGTTGTCGATGCCTATATGGCTGATCCGCTTTGTGGATTCATGTACTCAAATGGTGCCTACCTGACCATGGCGACTTTGATTCGGAATATGATCTCGGAAGAAGCGCGCGGTTATACCCCTTCGCACATCTCAATATTCGGAGTGGCAGGCGAGCATGACCCGGTATCATCCAATGGTAGAGCGGTGGTTGCCATGGTCAAGTCATTTAGCAAAGCAAAGAAGGGCAATCTTGAGGTCACCATCATTCCTGAGGCATATCATGATGTTTTTCTGGAGCCAAGCTGGAAAAAAACCGTTAACACTGTGATCACCTGGCTTGAACTGAGGGTAGGTGCCTGAAGGAGGGCCTAATAACCAGCGAAGACGACAGCGCAACCATTCTGTGAGAGAATATCTGGTGCTTAGTTTTGCGACTTGATTTGATATATATGAAGAAACCTTTTATTAACGTGTGTGTTTACAGCCTGCGATAGCAGGTAGAGAAAGGCATCTGATGCAAAAGAAAATCTGGGAGAACATTCTAGTCGGCATAATGGCTATTGCCCTGCTCGGTTCTGCAGGCTATTTTTACTTCAATAGCAAGAAGCCTGTCTCAACTGAATATGATATGAAGCAGATCGCGGCTTCAGTAGACGGTATCGATATACGTGAGGCTGATGTTGCCTACATGATCGACACGATGCGCTCCGATTACTACGGCACCTTGCTCTCTGACGAAGAGTGGGCTCAGTCTTTGCAGAATGGCGATTTCACGCCGGAAACCTTGCGCGAGTATGTAATCAAAAATCACTTTGCCGTTCAAATCATGATTATCAATGATGCAGCCGAGCTGGGTATCTACCCTGATAGCGATGCCATTGACCTAAGGCTCACCGAGCAGAAGGCAGCCTTTGGCAATGACGCCTCCTGGCTGAACTATCTTCGCGCAATCGGGTTCGCTGACGAGGCATCATATCGCCGTTTCCTTGAAGCTCAGGATGTTGTTTCTCCACTGATTAATGAAATGTTCGGAGACTCAGAACCGACCGACAAAGAGATATATGATTATTTTGTGGAGAATGGCCCGTATCTCACTGGGCGGCGCTCTAGCGCTATTGTGATTGACTACGATGACGACAACTTGTCGGATGCGATTCTACAGGCTGTTGCAGCTCTTCAGGCTCTTGAAGCAGGCGAAGACTTTGCTTCAGTTGCCGACAGATATTCGATAACTGAGCAGGAGCTCGAACCAGGCGGCGATATGGGCTGGAAGGTACTGACTCAGCTTCCCTGGGACTACTATGCGGCACTTGACGAGCTTGAGGTCGGAGAGATCTCAGGAATCGTCGATGGCGAGGATTGCCTCTATATCATCTACTGCACTGATTACTTTGAGTTTGACGAGGATAGCTTTGAGGTCAGCCAGGTTCCGAGCGAGATATACGACAGGGTCATAGAGTACCTGCCTGCCTATCTGGTTGGGCAGCGTCCTGACAAGTATTTCGAAGACCTAATGGAGTCGGACAGAATCGTGATCTATCCCATGCCTACCGGCCTTGCCTATGATGTCGATATGAGCCAGCTTGCCAGCAATGAGCTTGAGATCATCGACACTGTGATCGGCACTGGACCGGAGGCGGAAGAGGGCGACCTTCTGCGCGTTACCTATGTCGGTACGCTTGAGGATGGCACAGTTTTCGATGCTTCATATCTGCACGAGCCAGGATATTTTGAGTTCGTTCTTGGCTACGATAATGTTATCGAAGGCTGGCATCAAGGCATGGCTGGCATGCAGGTTGGCGGAGTGCGAACCTTGATCGTTCCATCCAACCTGGCATATGGATCAAGCGGCAGTGGCTCGATACCGCCATATGCCACCATTACATTCGAGATCGAATTACTCTCGATTAATGGAGAACCCAATCTCGATGATATTTCAAACGGTGGAGAAAATCTTGATGATGCCACTGGAGATGATGCGCCTCTCACTACCGATGACACCGGCAGCGAGAGCGGTAACACTCCTGCTGAGTGAGTGAGCTCCTACTGACTTGCATCATGTGAGTAGCTTATGTCAGAGGGGTTTCTTTCGAGCAGCCAGGTTTTTTTATTGTCTTCATTGGAGCTGTATGAGGCCTTTCAGGCTTTGAGCTTACTTCCCTACCTGAGCGTTGATCAGTTGGTTTTGCTGGTTTCGGATGAACCGAGCGCTTTGACAGGTCAGCCTTTACACGACCTGCGCTCATTGGCTAATCTAGTAAAGATTCCTCTTCTTGATGCGTCTTCTCTTGAAGAGGCTCAAGCAATGGTCGATGCAGCCTTTCCGCTCAGTGCTAACCTGGAGTCACCAGTGATAATCAGGCTTGCACCAGGTATCAGCCAAGCAATCATGTCAGCGAATCAGCACTACCCGATTAATAATATCCTGCCAAGTAAAAGCGAACTGCTTCAGAGCAACCTGGTGAGGCAGGTAGACATTACCCAACGCTTCGAACGTGCAAGCAGCGCGAGCTCAGAAAGCCATTTTAATAGCGTCGTAAGAACCGGTCTTTCGCCAGCACCAGCTCATCTTGGCATCATTGCTGGTGGCATCAGCTGGTCTTATCTTGAAGATGCTATTGCAAGGCTGGGCTACCTTGGCACTATCAGCTTGATGAAAATCGGTATGCCAGTTGCTTTTCCAGACAAACTGGCGACCGAGTTCCTAAAAGACCTTGACGAGGCCATCGTCTTCGAATCACAAGAGCCATATATCGAGCAAAAGCTTATAGAGATAGTCGGTAGAAACCGCCTGAAAACGAAAATCATTGGTTTTCTGAACAATGCTGCATTAAGTGAAAACACAGCATCAGAACTGATGGCTAAGCAGATATTCGATTTTATCTCTGCCTAGGCTTTGTGCCTCTTTTCCACCTTCAGCCAACCTCAGTCCTCGCAGCTGCAGCTACTCAGTCCTCGCAACCAGCCATCCTGCGCAGGCACCAGTCCACGCAGCCGTAGCCTCCCGCATCTGTAACCCCAACCACCAGCCCACGCATTCAATTTCGCGGTTTTGAGGTCGTAGAGCAAGAGTCGCAGCTATTTGCAGTGGCAGCCTAGTGGCTGCTAGGTTGCTGAAGCCAGAATCGCATCCTCCGATGGCGGATCATCTGTTTCTGCTGCAGCTTCTGCGTCTCTTTCAGCTATTAATCGCTTCAGCCTCCTGAACTCCATACGAATCACCAGGGTTGCTGTCAACACAGCCAGTGTGTCTGCAGATGGGTAGACAAAAGGTATGCCATAGACACCGAATGAATCCGGGAAGATGATTGTCCAAAGCCTGGGAATAATGTTCATCAGCGGCAGCATGTAGAAAACCGAGCGTGACAGCGACAGCGAGAGTGACTTCATTGGCTGGCCGGTCGATTGGAAGTAGTTAGCAGAGAGCATCTGCAGACCCATAATCGGCACCATGAACATCGCTATTCTCAAAGCACGAGCGGTAAAGGCGAGTATCTCGCCATCGACCCCGAAGATAATCGCCACCCTGGTAGCAAACACCTGTATCAGTATCCAGATACAACAGCCGATGGTAACCATCCACCTAAAGGCTGTGAAGTAGGTTTCTCGGACTCGTTCATAGTTCTTGGCTCCATAGTTATAACCAAACAGTGGTTGTGCTGCGACCGCGCAGCCCATAATCGGAAAATATGTAACTCCAGAAATTCGATTCATCACGCCAAGACCAGCGAATGTGCCGCTGGTACCGATCGGTGAAAGAGCTCCAAAGTAAGAGATCGTGTTATTGATCGTCAGTGAGATGAAAGCATTGGTGAACTGCATGATAAATGAAGCAGATCCCAGCTTGAGGATATTTTTCATGATGTCCCAATCAAAGCCGATGTTCTCTCTTCGAACCTTGAACGGTGCCTTATTTCCGAAGACGAAATAGGACATGACCATCGCACAACTGGCTGCCTGGCCGCAAAGCTGTGCAGTCGCTGAACCAGCAACTCCCCACTTCAGTACTAAAACGAACAGGAAGTTGAAGCAAAATGACACAACGACGCCTGTTGCACTGGTATAAAACGCTCTGAACGGATCGCCAGCAGTTCTGATATAGTTGTTATAACCCATCCCCAAGAACTGCAGAATAAGTCCGCTTGAAACAATACGGATATAAGTCGTTGCCGAAGCAACCAGCTCTTCTGATACGCCTGAGAACTTTAAAAACGGAGTCATCATTACCTGCAGCATAACAGTACAGAACAACGCTGCACACAGGCTCATCGTAAAGCAGACGCCCAAGATCTTATCCGCTTGATCTCTTCTGCCTTCCCCCATACGCAGCGCTAACAAGGCGTTTCCGCCTGCACCCAGTAAGGTTGATACAGCCATTGAGAACTGCATGATCGGCATCGCTACTGTAGCCGTTGCCAGGCCGACCGGGCCAACACCGTGACCCATGAAGATTCCGTCAATGATATTGTAGAGGCCGCTGAATAGCATTCCTGCAATTGCAGGCAAAGCGAACTCGGTGATCAGCTTGCTAATATTCCCGGTTCCAAGACGATCGACCTTTGCCTGCCGCCGTTCGTCTTCAGTCATTTCATCTGGCTCATCAGTTGCTGATTCAGCTTTTCTGCCTGCTTCTGATGAATCTTCTGAGACGGTTTCTGAAACGGATTTTTTCTCATCATCGTTTGCCGCCAAAGCAATACACCTCAAATTCTCAGAACACCACCGTTGGTAAACGGCTTCTTGTTTCGATATAAGGAAAAGATTTTCCGCGGGTAGAAACTATTAGTTTCTAGAGTATCCAAGCATTGTACCATCAAATCTATCCGTCACAACGGAAGGTTATGTCTCCACTGATTATTCCGCAGGTTTCATCCCCATTTTGAATGATAACCTGCCCAGAATTATCAATTCCTGCCAGAACTCCTTCGGCAACCATCTGTCCCAAAGCATTACTGATCTGAACAGACTCGCCCAGCCGCGCCATGTGGTTTCTATATTCATCAGCAAAGGCAGCAAAGTTTTTGTCCAGGTTCTGCCATCGGTCAAGATAGTCGATGTTACATTTGACAATCGTGTCAACAATCCGTGACAGTATTTCTGATTGAGACTCTGTAGCCAGTGCCGCGCTGGGCAGCGCTGAGCTAGGTAGCGCAGCTCCGAGTTGCTCCACGCCAGGCTGCTCTACGCCAGGCTGCCCACCCACGAAATGCTCAACCAGGTAGGCTGGACGATTCGGCTCGGCAGCACCCTGCTCGGCAGCACCCGACCCGGCTGGCAACGCAACACCTGAAAAAACATTCACGCCGATTCCGATCACTGCCCGCCAATTAATAAGCTCGACCAGAATTCCTGCCAGCTTGTGTTGTACCTCGGCACCCGAATCAAGCAGCAGATCATTTGGCCACTTAACCAGAATCCTGCGATCAATCAAAGGCTGCAAGGCAAAACGAGTAGCCAGCGCAACCAGTAAAGGTAGGCAGGCAGCTGCCTCAGCAGCAAGCAGGTCAGGCCAAAGCAGCGACAGGTAAACTCCGCCCTCAGGCGAATGCCAACTACGCCCCAATCGCCCTCGGCCACCTGACTGCCAGTCAGCGACAACAACAGTCGGCAGACTCGTATCGACCTGCTCTGAAGCAGCCAACTCCAGCTGTCCAGACAGTAACTGCTTCACGAAATCATTGGTCGAAGGCAGGCTCTTGAAATGCAGCAGTTGATAGCCTTCACGCAGGCTAATATCGATCAGCGCAGAGTCTAACATGCCGAATCCGCCCGTAAGACTTCAAGACTGGTTAAATCTGTTCATGGCAGCCTGCAGTCCATCGTCAATCACTGCCAGAGCCATCGGCACCGCCTGCTGCACAGACACTTCAAGTTCCTCCAGTTGAGCAGTGCCCAATCTATGCAAAACGTAGTCGATTGCCGTCATCTGTCCGGGAGGACGACCTACCCCAATGCGCAACCGAACAAAATCTGCACCAACATTTTCTATTATGGATAAAACCCCTCTGTGCCCACCATGACGCCCGCCCAGCTTCAGCTTCAGCGCTCCGTCTGGGAGGTCAAGCTCATCATGTACAACTATCAAGCTCTGCAGATCTGCTTCTTCGAATTCATAGAGCCTGAACAGATTTCTTACCGGTCTTCCGCTTGAATTCATGAAGCTTTGTGGCTTGGCTAGAACCAAGCGATGCCCGTGGTAGTTAACCTCAGCTAAAATTGCTCCACCCAGGTTCTTCCAGTAGTTAGCACCGAGTTCACGTGCCAGAGCATCGATGACTTTGAAACCGGCATTGTGTCGGGTGTCAGCGTATGCGAGCCCGGGGTTACCAAGCCCAACAATCAGAATGGTGCCGGTCATCTCAAATCTGAAAATCTGGATCAAATAGCTCTGAAACGCTTTCATCATAGAAGACATTGTTCACAGCCTTCGCCAGAAGTGGTGCAACAGAGACAACCTCTATCTTGCCGCGTGTGCGACTTTTGGGAACAGCAACTGTATCGCAGACGATAACCTTCAGCATATCGGCTTGCTCGATTCGCTCATAGGCTTTGCCCGAGAACAGTCCGTGTGTCGCACAGACATAGACCTCTTTGGCGCCTGCCTCTAACAAAGCGTCGACACCATTGATTACCGATCCACCTGTGTCAATCATGTCATCGTTGATGATGCAGGTCTTGCCAGTCACATTGCCGATCACTGTCGTTACTTCTGAGGCATTGTGCTCGGGACGTGTCTTTGACATGATTGCTAGGTCTGCATCCATTAGATCAGCTAGTTTCTTGGCCGCCTTGGCTCTACCGACATCGGGTGATACAACACAGACATTCTCAAGCTCCATTGCATTGAAATAGTCTGCGAAAATCGGTAATGCTGTCAGGTGGTTGACCGGTGTGTCAAAGAAACCTTGAATCTGTCCCTGATGCAAGTCGATGCAGATGCTCCGATCGATTCCGGATATCGTCATCAGGTTCGCCACCAGCTTCGCGGTTATCGGCTCGCGGGCAGCAGACTTCTTGTCTTGACGCGAGTAGCCATAGTGCGTCAGCACTGCAGTGACCGAACGAGCAGAGGCTCGCTTGGCAGCATCAGCCATAATCAGTAGCTCCATCAGGTTGTCGTTGACCTTGCCTGCTACCGACTGAACAATGAAGACATCACATCCTCGTACGCTCTCAAGGTAGCGGGCATAGATCTCTCCGTTAGCAAAGGTCGTCACGCTGACCTTACCGAGTTCTACTCCACATTCTTTGGCTATCTTTTGTGCCAGATCCCTGTTAGAGCGTCCGCTGAAAAGCTTCAGTGTCTTATGCACCTCAACCATGTTGCCTTCCTCTCGTGTAAGTGTTAGTCCTTCTTTTTGCGGGGGCGGTTCTCTTCGCGATCGCGTCGGCGTTTGTAGACCCACCCGCGAATAATCTTCTGCTCGCTTCGTTCAATGCCTAAGGCACCATCTGGAACATTCTTGGTTATTGTACTGCCAGCTCCGGTTACCGTATCGGCACCGATAGTGACTGGAGCCACAAGCATGGTATCAGAACCGATGAACGCTCGGTCTCCGATTTCGGTGCGATGCTTGTCGTAGCCATCGTAATTGCAGGTAATCGTACCGGCGCCGATGTTGACATCGGTGCCGAGGGTCGCGTCGCCGACATAGGACAGGTGCGGAACCTTGCTGCCGACACCGATTATCGAGTTCTTGATCTCGACGTGGGTACCTGCCTTGGATCCGAGCTTCATCAGCGTTCCAGGGCGCAGGTAGGCTCTTGGTCCACAGCTGACGCCATCTTCAAGCTCACTTTCTAAGATAATGCTTTCTTCTATCACGCAGTCGCGACCGATAATCGAGTCAGCAATGCGGCAGTTCGGACCGATGAAGGTTCCTCTGGCTACGAAGGTCTTGCCGCTCAGTATTACCTGCGGAAGAATCTCGACATCACTGGAGAGCTCGACTTCCGGGCCAATCCAGACGGATGCCGGGTCAAGCATGGTCACGCCAGCCATCATCCAGGCAGTGTTGATACGCTTCTGCATCAGTGAGCTCGCCAAAGCCAGCTGCAGGCGGTCGTTAATGCCTTGCGCCTCGCTGGCGTCTCCCGGCAGAGCAACCACGCTTTCTCCGCTTTTCACCAGCAGGCTGAAGACCTCTGTCAGATAATACTCGCCCTGAGCGTTGGAGTTGCCCAGCTTTTCTAGATTGGCAAGCAGTAAGGGCAGGTCAAAGCAGTAGGCCGCGCTGTTGCATAGCGTGACACTTCTCTCTTCATCGGTTGCATCCCGATCCTCGACAACGCGATCAACGGTACCGGACTCACCCAGAATCACGCGACCGTATCCGGTCGGATCGTTCATCTCGTGCGCTAACAGGCAAACTGCAGCGCCGGTGCCCTGCTGGGTCTCAACCAGCGCCTTGATTGTATCGCCGGTCAGCAGCGGAGTGTCAGCCGATAACACAACCAACGATGACCCCCTGGTTGCAAAGTGTTCCAGCTCAGCTCGCGCCACCATAATGGCATGACCTGTGCCCAGGCGCTCTTCCTGCACGACAATCGTCGTCTCACTCACCAGCGGAATAACCTGCTCGCGCTCATGCCCAACAACCGTCAGTATGCGGTCAGTTCCAGCTGCGACAGCAGCGTCTACAACCCAGCGAATCATCGGTTTACCCAGAAGTTCGTGTGCTGCCTTGGCTTTGGCGGAGACCATTCTGGTTCCCGCTCCAGCTGCCAGGATAATTGTTGAGAATGCCATTTGAACCTCATTTCTACAGCGCGTCAGAAAAGCGCTCCGCATTGATATATGCACTTCGAGCCACCTGCGAGATAAACAATTCGCAACGGTATGCCCCCTGCCCGATAGCGCTCAAGTATTAACAATCATTCTAAAGTGTAGCATTACTCAACATCTACGTTTAGTTCGCGTAGTTTATAAACGGTTTGTTTTATCGTAGTAAAAATGCTGTGCCAATGTTGCCTGCAGACGAACCATAGCAGTAGCCATCTGCTATGCTTTCAGGTACCTTATAAACATTCTCGTCGGGGGACCAAAAATTCTGGTAAAATATTTATTATGCATACATTTGAATACATTTTAGTGCTCTTGGCAGCAGTACTTCTCTCTAACCTGATTGGCCAATTTGTACCACGAATCTCCCTGCCGTTGATACAGGTGGCTTTAGGTGTCGCGTGTGTGTTCTTGCCTCTTCCCTTTCACAGCGGCGGACTTGACCCCGAACTCTTCCTGGTATTGTTTATTGCCCCAATGCTGTTTGAAGAAGCAAAGAAGGCGGATAAACCCTCGCTCTGGCGATTGCGACGGCCAATTCTTTCGCTGGCTGTCGGACTGGTTTTCGCAACCTGTCTACTGGTAGGCACGTCGATGCATCTGCTGCTTCCGACCGTTCCGCTCGCAGCCGGAATGGCAATTGCAGCAGCACTGTCGCCGACAGATGCCGTAGCGGTCTTATCCCTAAAAGGTATTGCAACCATCACTGAGGAGCAAGATCATCTATTAATGGGAGAAGCTCTCTTAAACGACGCTGCCTCGATTGTCTCGTTTCAATTTGCCATTGCCTATGTGATGACAGCCTCATTCTCGCTGGTCAATGCCTCTGTCTCGTTTATTTTCATGTTCTTCGGCGGGCTGGTGCTTGGCCTGGTGTTGATGGGATTGCGCTATCTGATCATGCGCGCAGTTGCCGCCAGCGGTATGGAGCTGACGACATTTTTCGTTCTATTTGAGGTTATCACTCCAAGCCTGATATACCTGATTGCAGAGTTACTGCATGTCAGCGGCATCATTGCAGTAGTAGCGGCCGGTGTTGCATACTCTTATTCACCGCGGGGGATTAACCCGCTGACTGCTCGCAACAATGTTGTCTCTAGCAGCGTTTGGGCTGTGGTTTCTTTTACTATCAACGGCCTCTGTTTTCTGATGTTGGGCGCACAGCTGCCTTCTATTGTCGATCGTATTCAGATGGCTGATAGAGTTGACTTGAGTTATCTGTTTGTTTGCATGTTCGCTTTGCTGGCAGTCGTCGTTGTTATCCGCTTTGTCTGGGTGCTGGTGATTCATCGCCACGTAAACCTGGCAGGTGGTGGTATGTCTATGAGCTGGGAGGCTGAGGGCAGCGAGGCTGTTCTGTCGCTTGTTGACGATGGATTCGGCACCGTAGACCCAGAAAACCAGCCGTTCACAATTGACTTCCATCTGAGCGAGGAGGAGCTTCAGGCAACAACTTTCAAAGAACGACAAGAAATCATTCGCAGAGTCAGACAGGAGCGTAGACGGGCGCGCAAAGAGATGGAGCGGACGGAGCGGGCTCAGGCTCATGCCGATTTGAATTACTGGAAGCTGCACCTGAGGGATGCTCTACTGCTGACAATCGCTGGCCCGAAAGGCGCGATTACCCTGGCGCTGGTCTTTGCGATTCCGATGGTGATATCAGACGGCAGTGGCTTTCCGGAGCGCGATATCATAACCTTCGTCTCTTCAGGCACGATTCTGATCTCGTTGCTTTTCACCAGCTTCAGTATGCCAATCCTTTCCCCGAAAGCTGCTGTCAGCTTAGATATTGAGGATGAGATCAGGGGCAAGACGGACATTCTGCGCTCTGTGATTTTTGAGATTCAAGAAAAGACTCTTCCGGAGGATCGCGCCATTGCTGACATTGTTATAGGTCAATACATCCAGCGAATACAGCAGCTGTTGGTAAGCAATAACCAGGATAACCCCGAGGAAACCCGGCTTCGACTTCAGGCGCTGGATTGGGAGCGCCAGTATGTGCTTGGGTTGATTGCCAATGGCAAGGTCAGCTTCCCAATCGGTGCGGTTTTTCTTAGTCAATTGTGTCGCCAGCAGTCAAGACTAGAGCAGCGGTCGCTGATTCTACTTGAGGTAGGCGCTTTGAAAGACCAGTTATCCAGCCACTACAACCATTGGAGAAGTTCTCGAAAGTCTGCTGAGTATGATAGAAGCCAGAATGGCTCTGCTTTGAGAATGCGTTTCTCGGCTTTGCAGATAGAAGCCCATGAGCATTCGATAGCAAAGCTCGAGGAGCTACTGTTAGAAGTTGAGGATGCTGGGGGATCTGATCAGCTGTCAGAGTTAGAGATCACCAGGTTGATAACCGTGAATCAGCGTCAGATCGAGCGCATGACCAGACGCAACCATGCACGCACACAGATATTGACTGGAACTGCAGCCAACCAGGCACAGCGAGAGCAAAGAGAAATGCAACTGACCGCATCAGCCCTGGAGTGGGAGCGCGAAGCAATAACCGATGCGCTTCGCGCGGAGAAGATCTCTCACCATACTGCCAAGCAGATGTTGGACAGTGTAGCGATTATGGAGCTCGATATCGAAGAGGTCTTGGAATAATTCACTTGTACTGTGCTTGTTTGTGTTGACAGTCTCGACAGCAGACGACTCTTCGCATAGACTGATTAATCACGCTGGGGCATCGTCCAACGGCAGGACTCTGGTTTTTGGTGCCAGCTATATAGGTTCGAATCCTGTTGCCCCAGCCATAAGCTTAAAGGTTGTATTATGTTGCTTAACACCTATGGGGCATTAGATGCAAAAAGATACCTAGAGAAAGAGGTTTCAAATGATATGTAAGACTTGCCGTCAAGAAATCCCAGATGGGTCAAAATTCTGCACCTTTTGTGGAGCTGTGCAAGAAGATGCGGGGGTAGAAACCCAAGTAGAGCCAACGGTCTACATGCCGGTTGCTGAGCCGGTTGCTCAAGCTGAAGTGCCTGCAGAAGCAGCAGCTGCTTATGGTGTAAGCCAGGCATATGTTCCGGTTTCTGATGTTGTTTGCGAACCAACTGCGGTAGCACCAGAAGGCTACCAAGAAGTTGCTCCGGTAGATTCTGGTTTTGCCAGTGCTCCAGCTGCCTCTGAGTGGCAGAGCACCGGAAATGCCAGCGGTTCAGAATGGCAAAGTAGTGATAGTGGTGCCAGTGGCGCATATGCAGCTCCCGAAGCTGCCGGCCAACCTCAACCATACGGTGCCCCGGTTCAAGCAGAGCCGGTTGAGCCTCAACCAACATATGCACCACCAATGCAAGCACCTCCTCAAGGTCAACCTCAAGTAGGTGTCGGCGCTCAGAGTTATACCCCTCAACCTGCTGCTCAACCAGCCCAATATGGTGGCTATCAAGCACCCCAGCAAGGCCAGCAAGCTGCGCCGCAGCCTTACGGAGGCTATCAGGCACCGGTACAGACCTACCAGCCCGAACCACCCAAGAAAAGCAAGAATTTTCTGATATTTGTATTGATCGGTGTTTTGGTTGTAGCCATTGCAGGATTGGGAATCTACCTGGTCACAAACCGCAACAGTAACCAGAGTAACAACAATAACAACAACCAGGGAAATAATAACAACAATAACCAGAATAACAATAACACCACGGTGCGTGGCTGGATCGGCGGTTCGACTTCATCTGAGCTACCAAGAGGATTCGTGGCTATCGTTGACAATGAATATGTCACAATCGGCGTGGGTGAACCTTATTTCTATGCTGGAGATAGCACGGTCTATGTTGAAATGATCGTCATCAATCGTTCAGAGAACGCTATCTGGCTTGCCTTCGACGATAATTATTTCGATGGCTCTTATGCGGATCTGGTAGATGTATGGACAGATATTATGCGCACAGAACCAGGCACTACCAGTGAAGGAGTTATCTGGATCGATGTTTTGCACGATGTGGAGGATTTGAACAACTGGCGCGGAACTGTTTATGTTGTTGATGATGACTCTTATGAAACAGATGATTGGCCTGTCATACTCGATTCATACAACTTCAACATCACCTATCAACACTGATGGACGATACGACAAGTCATTTATCTGAACAGGCTTTAATGAATGTGACAACCCGGGGTGAGTGAATCCCGGGTTGTTTTTCCATGAAGTAGCCAGGGGTTACTTTCAAACCACTGGCTATGCTCCAGTGTTTTGCTACTCCTGCCACACAGCCAATACGGTTCCATCGCCAAGAATTAGCGCATGAGGTACCTCGATCGCTGCTTCGCTGTCCTTAATATCAATAGTATTTGGTAGTGTGCCTTTTATATGCCAGCAATCGTTGTCTTCATCATACTCAACTTCAATCCTTGTAGTAGTTTGAGGGTAGAATTGACCAGGCCATTCAATCCACAATGCTTTTGCGTATTTGATAGCTGATTCAGCATTATCAATATGTCCGAATTGTTTATCATACGAGCAAGCACTCATTTCCAATTGGTAGTCAGCCAGGTCAAAGCATCCTACCTCAATACTTTGACTATCGGTTTCTTGATCACTAAAACCATATTTGTCGTAATAAGACACTGGAATCGAATAAGATATTATAGGTCTTACTTTCCTGAAGGCTACTGGTGCGCCTGTTCCTCTGCGCAGCATCAATCCTGGGTTCCAGAATCCTTCTATTCTCATTCTTTCTGTTACACCATCAAAGGTAATGTCTATCGAATAGAGACTGCGCATCACCCAAGTACCAGAATGATTTGAATCAAGATATACAAAAGTCGCTGTTCTGTCCTCGTTTAGTATTAGAACAACCTCGATGATTTAATTGTTTAAGTCCAAATCCTCTGTATTATCAAACTGTCGATAGTACGCACGTGCAGCCCATGTGCCGATGAACTTATAATCATATTGTTTTAGCAAAGCTTTGTGACAAACGTTACCAATACACAACAGGGTAATACCGAGAGCAATCTGAAATACGAGTCTCTTATAATTTAGAACGCTCTTCTTACTGTCTGGATTATTTGTAGAAAGACGTGCCTTTAGAAACTCAACGAGAGAAACTTGTTGTGCAACATCATCCTGGTCGCCCAGTTCTATACGGTTCTTTTTATCCATTCTAGTTCAGCCTAAATATCAGCCCTTGTATCAGTTCTTTTATTTCATACTTTACAAGGTTTGGAACAACAATTTTTGGTGATACAACATAGCCGATATTGTACCCAATAGTAACTCCGTAGGAATCGGGTGTTGAGAATAATCTTGAACCTCCGCCGAGATACTGATCCACACGATCATAATTTGTTCCTGTCAAGCTTGCTTGTAATACTCTTAATGCTATATGTGCGCAGTTCTTTCC
>WQXZ01000007.1 GCA_009781525.1 Coriobacteriia bacterium
ACTAACAATACTCTGGTGTTGTCTATCTGTATGAGTCGAAACAATACTGCCCACAATAATGCTGCTAGTGTTTTGTTCACTAGGAGTTCCAAAAATATAAAATTGCACAATAAAAAGTGCCAACAATGCAATAAGTGGCGCTATCGTATAGCCAAAGTTACGCTTCCCATTCTTTGGCTTGAGCAATGTCAACATTGTGTAAGAAACATACTCAAATCTACTATATGCAATATCGCGATACATTCTTCCTTTTTCTTCAGTTCTTGCTATATCGGAACCTGAAGATTCGCTCTCATTAGTTGAATCAGGAACTATGCCCCATGGATCATATTTGTTCCAATCTTTTCGTGCTCTTATAGTCACAATTTCTGGCGTACATGATGCAGTTGCTGTGGCAAGAGGCTTTGAATCGTCATCCTGCTCAAGCTTATAATATGCAATCACGACGGGATCACAATAGCCACCTTTGAGCTTTTTTTTGAGCCATAGAATAGGAAGACATAAAAGTCTTTGAAGTCTTTTATGTCTTGGTTGTTCTAAAGATATAGGATAATCGCGCTGGAATCTCCATGGAGGCGGGGCAAATACTGTTCCGTCTGGAGGTTCGAAAGTTATATGGTCAGTCTCAGCAGATCCAATTCTTATATTAGGCTGATAAACAAGTCCGAAAAAATTTCTTGCACCTGAAACAAAACCATCTGAAAGCAATATATAGAATAGCAGTCCAGTGAAAACAAATACAATCCCAGCTACAAACATCACATAACAATTTTTTGATTTTATCAATTGATTAGCAAAAGGTATTGCCAGCAGGCTATTTAGCATTATTGAAAGTACGACTCTGGATATCTGCCCTTCTCGCCTAAAACCAAAAGTTCCAAGCTTATCCTTGTATGTATACTTAATCTTGAGTATCAGATGGTTGCTGAAATGCCTAGCTGTTCTAGTGGTTGCTTCCTGACCATTCTCTTCATCAGTGTAGACTCCATTTTTCGTTCCTTCATCGATAGAGCCTTGGATCCCAAATGCTGAGAGAGGATCGGCTCGCAGATAGAGTATCCATTTATTTGTCATAGTCATTAATAGAATAAGCAATTCATCTATTTCGCAATATGTTTCCCATATTTCCAACTCTCCACGTGAAAACTGACATGCCTCTAGAATTTTTGTGAAATCCTCCTTCATCTCATTAATGCTTTTATAGTAAGTATCACCTTCAATGAGAACCAGAGTAATCATTTCTGCAAGCCTCGGCGATGGAAGCTTTATTTCTCTATCAGGATATAGTTTCGGATAATGCTTGAAAATCTCTCCCCTTCTCTCAATTTCTAGTGCTATTTGGTTTTCACTTTTACCATCATTGAAAATACCTAATTGTCTATATTTCTTTTGTTCTTCTTGATATTTTAGTATGCAACCATATAGCACTTGTGAGGTGATTAGATTGCTATACATCCTTGGTACAAGCTGAAGCGAAACCCCGGATGCATCACTAGCATCAAAATTATCAATCATCTCGGTTTTTTGTAGAAATGCTATCGGTATTTCTAAAGGTTGTTTGCCAGACCTAAAGTGCTGTTTCCTTCTGTCATCAAAATTCTTTAGTGAAATACTGATAGACAACTTCCTCTGCCACAATCCTGAGCCAAGATACTTTTTTGATTCGACACACCTTTCACGCCACCCAATTCTCTTTATTAGCTCATAGCGATACTTATAAAGCTCTTCCTCGTCTTCCGTAAATTTCAAGAGCTCTAGTTCATCTTCACTATTATGATCTACTTCCATATTTGCTCCCATTTATTCCCCATATTTTTAATACTCCGCTTTCTTGAGCCAATACAATTTATTTGGCTAACTAGAACAGAGCAATGATTCAATAATGGTGTCCGGCGAGCCGAACAGAAGACAACATCATTCTTTGTATTCTTCAAAATATATCGCTTCAATATTATTGAAGATACAAAAGTCTGTTAGGTATCAATATTAGCTTGAGTGTTCTGAAACTGTTAAGGATCTTTTCTATTATTTGGCTCAATAAAAAAAAGAGCGCTCAAATATATCTGCCAAAGACCCCAACAAAAGAGACCTGCTTTGATTTCTCCATTTATCATTCTCATCATTCTCATTTGAATAATCGCGAAGTACTAATTTAATGTCAACGTTATACTTTTCTTTGAGTATGTCAGATGCTGGACGACAAAAATCTCTGTTATATCCATATATTTTCCTTTGCGTCTCTTCCGAGCCGAGCGTTAGATCTAATTCGTTAAGCCTCATGACCCCTCTCTTTCCCTCTCTTTGCATCTTACATCACACAAAGCAGTACGTATCTTTACCCCTCTATCAACACAACCAAAGATTATACTTGACAAAGGTGATGCAATGTATACTAGGCTGCTCGACAATAATGAGTATTGTTTACAAATTGTAAAACTTTTTCTTAGAATTATATGCCACGACAAATACTATATGCACACCTCACAACACATGCAGACAATAATCCTGTCGACACTGCTGCCTAGACAAAAAGCACGAAGCGCTTTTCGGTTGCCTTGAAAACCCATGTTCCGATAGCCAGGGTTACCAGGCTAAAGCCTAGACAGATCAAGTTTTCTGTGAAACCCGGCATCAGCCAGGCTGTGGAATCGAATCCGCACATCACGATTGAGCGGAAGTAGGTAATGTAGTGATACATCGGGTTGAAGTTCATGACCCTAAATGCCCATTCCGGCAGCATGCTGGCTGGATAGAACAGGGGTGTTGCATAGGTCCACGCAGTAATCAGAACTCCCCAAAGGTAGATGATGTCAGCAAAAAAAACTGCAAGTGCAGCCAGTAGCAGACTCAGTCCCGTACAAAAGAGCGTCACATAGACCAGTAGCAGCGGCAGCATCAGTAATCTGGAAGTCGGAGTAACCCGAAAGACCACCAGCACGATAACGACTGCAACCATCGAAAGAGCAAAGTTCACCAGCTCAAACAGCACCTTCTGCAATGGAAATACCATCTTGTTGATGCGCACCTTCTTGATCAGGCTGGCTGAGCTGATAATCGAATTTGCTCCGCTGTTCGTTGAGGACGACATCAGGTTGAATAGC
This sequence comes from Coriobacteriia bacterium, assembly GCA_009781525.1. Taxonomy (GTDB): domain Bacteria; phylum Actinomycetota; class Coriobacteriia; order Coriobacteriales; family UBA8131; genus WQXZ01. The sequence continues at coordinate 3,102 of WQXZ01000007.1, forward strand.
GTTGTGCCCAGTATCAGATAAACCGGAAACGGTTGAATCGTCGAGTCTTCACGCACAAAGAAAAAAGAGAAAACCGCCGACATCACCAGCATCATCAGCAGCGGGTTTAAAACGCTCCAGACCACACCCAGTACACTACGGCGATATTTGAGCTTGAAGTCCTTGCCAACCAGGCTTGAAAGTACAAACCAGTCGTGCTTGAAGCGCTCCGTAAAGCTATCCACGATTCGTGCTCCCGGTCGGCGTGGTAATGGTGGTCGGCGTGGCGGTGGTTGCTGCAGCGACATCGGCGGCGGTGGCGGCGGCTGCAGCGCTCACGGCACCTGCCTTCTCGCGCCCATTCGCCGTTGGCGTGTATGTCGGCACCTGCTGCGCAAGACAAGCAATGATCTCGTCGTTGTTCTTATCCAGACAATCTTCTAACGCCCTCAAGCGGGATATCACCGCCTCGCTACTTTCAGGCCTTGCAGTCGAAACCATAATGCCGCTCACAGAGGTCTGCAAGGTGGTCTCGGTGTCCATCAGCAGCTCTTCGTAGAGCTTCTCGCCCGGACGAAGCCCGGTGTAGACGATCTTGATGTCGTCGTCAGGAGTCATTCCCGACAACCTGATCAGCTTGCGCGCCAGGTCATCGATCTTTACCGGCTCACCCATGTCAAGAATGAAAATCTCGCCGCCTTTCGCCATTCCGCCTGCCTGAATCACCAACCGCGATGCCTCTGGAATCGTCATGAAGTAGCGACTGATGTCAGGATGGGTCACCGTCACCGGCCCACCCCCGGCTATCTGGCGTTGGAAAGTCGGCAGCACCGATCCGTTCGAACCGATGACATTGCCGAATCGCACTGCAGTAAAACATGTGGATGAGAACTCGGCGAAGCGCTGAATGATCATCTCGCCCATTCGCTTGGTCGCGCCCATCACGCTGGTTGGATTGACGGCCTTGTCAGTAGATATGTAGATGAAACGCTTGGCGTCGAAGTTGATCGCGGCCTCTGCGACATTCAGAGTTCCGAAAACGTTATTCATGATGGCTTCGCGCGGGTTATTCTCCATCAGTGGAACGTGCTTGTGTGCGGCTGCATGAAACACAACGTCAGGTTGGTATTTACTAAAAAGCCTGGTCAGACGTTCTGTGTCTCGGATCGAACCGATTTCTACGCTGACTGTAAGCCCCGGATAGTGCTCGCTCAGTTCTTGTGAAAGGTCATGTGCTGAGTTCTCGTAGGAGTCAAAGATGACCAGCTCACGCACACCGATTGCCGCGACCTGGCGCGCCAGTTCGGATCCAATCGAGCCACCGCCGCCGGTTATCAGCACGGTGCGATGAGCCAGGTATCCACTGACCACCAAGGTATCAAGCACCACCTCGTCGCGAGACAGCAGATCGGTCAGCTGCACCTCTCTTAGCTGTACACCGCCCATGTCTTCCATGCGGATGTTGCGAATGTTCGGTAGTGTCAGAAGCCGGCAGTCGGTCTTCATGCAGATGTCGTAGATGCGTCTGCGCTGTTCAGGCGTGGCAGAAGGAATCGCGACAACAATCTGCTCGATGTCAAGCTTCTTGACCAGGTCTAAGATCATGTCGGTCGACCCGACTACTCTGACATTATGGATATGCATGCCCAGCTTGGCTTCGTCATCGTCTACGCATGCTATGGGAATGCCCTGCACCGAGTAGTCACCAGTAATCATGCGATTAATGATCAGCGACCCGGTCTCACCAGCTCCGACCACCAGTGTTCGCCGCCTTGAGTTCAAGCGTGGGCGCTGCTTTATCATACGTTTGCCATGCCGCCAGTAGCGGAAGATGAAGCGTGATCCGCCAGTCAGCACCAGTAGTACGAACCAGGCAAGCAGGTAGACTCTGATAGGTAGTCGCTGTCCAGCGATATAGTGAACGCTAGCTGATACAGAAACGGAGATGAGCGTTGCAGCAACAACCTGCAGTGCCTCATTCAGGGACGCGTACTCCCAGAGATTGTTATACATACGAAGCATCGAGAAGACGCAGAGATTAACCAGAGCAACTATGCCAAATAGAAAAACCCAGTCAGTAGTGGCAAAGATCTCATCACCCTGACTTGTTCCAACTGTAGCAATTATTAAGGCTGCATAGGCAGAAACGACATCACTGAAAACCAGGAAAACTGTTCTGCCATTTAGCCGAGTACCCATCAGTCGACAAACCTCCTGTTCAGAGAAATCATTCTATCACGACAGTGGCTTATCAGTAGAAACCAGCATCCGATCCAACTTCTTCTGCATCTTCCGCACCCCGACCACCTTCAGACAAGGGTTACCCCAAATTCCGCGATATCACCAGATTCTGCAACTTTTTTGCGGTTGGGGCGCAAAAATGCGCAAAATTTCGTTGCATATGCGACACTAGTGTGGTAAATGCAACATGATTGCTGCATTTACCACATTGAATGGCTGTCAGGAGGTGCTTTTTTGGCGCCCAACCGCAAAAAAGTTGCAGAAATCGCTTAAAAGCTGGAATTAGGGCATGGTGTGAGGGATGGGGTTGAGGGATGTTGAGGGATGAAGTGCTGGGCGGAGGTTGCGCGTAATGACTTCGCAGAGCGTACCGCCCAGCGAAGTCATTACGCGCACGCGCTTCTAGGTTCTCTTTCGCGCCCGCCTCGCAGGCTTCGCCTTCTTTGCACCAGAACAACTACACCACCAGGTAATATCTCCATACCGCTTAACCTGAATCCTGCTGCAATACTGGCATTGCACATGAAAGAGCTCCTCGCCAGAAACATCACCAGGAATTACCCTCAACAGGTCATATCCATGCTCCTGAACAAAAGTTGTCGCCTCTTCGAGAGTTTTGAACCTGGCTGCTCCCTGCCCTATACCATAAGAATCCCAACTATCTCTGTACCATGCCCTCCAGAAGCAAGCACGACATGTCTTTTCCAAGTCCATGTTCTTCTGCACAACGTAATAAAACCTGTAATGGGCAGTGGTTCCGCATGTCAGGCATGACGTTAATAGAAAATCATTTGGCTTCGTAAAGTCAGCTTCTCTTTTTAGTCCACCGACAGCGAGAACGCGATCGATACACTCCTGGCAATAGGCTGGTTTTTTGCTTGCTCGATATGCAGCTGTGTTTGTGCAACTCGGCGTAGTGCAGATCTGCATTACACCCCCTTTTATATGGATAAAACCACCCTTGCTGACCTGAAGCCTCTGGAGCATAGCGGCAGATATGATGCGCCGGGTACCCAACGCTCAGCGCATAACGCCGCGCGTCAGGTACCCGACGATCAACAAATCCTAGTAGTAGTCGTAGCGGATCTTCTCGAACTCGTCGTTGATCCAGCCATTGCGCTCGGCTGCGAATGGATCCCCGGGGGCACCCATGATCGCGCCGCCGAAAGCATAGCCACCGCCTGGTGCCAGCAAGTCTACCTGCTGGCGAACATAAGCGCGAATCTCATCTTCAGTGGTCTCTGGCCAGCAGACCGGGCCATTGCTGTCAAAGCCACCGACAATTGCCAGCTGCGGGAATTTCTTCTTGATGCCGACCAGGTCGTTCATCGGCTCTGCAGGATTCCAGGCGTTGTAACCCATAGCAACGATATGGGGAACAAATGGCTCAAACATTCCGCAATTGTGGTGTGAAGTCGGAATTCCAGCTTCAACATATGGAGCGATATCTGCTCGCCAAATCGGCTCGAAAATGTCCTCGAAAATCTCAACTGAGATAAATGGCGCGCGCTCGTGAGCGATATCGTCTGCCTGGTTTCCGGTCTCAGGCGCGTAGTACTTGATCACGTTTGTGCGAATCTCAAGGTTGATGTCCAAGACAAAGTTCATCAGCGCCTTAACCTCTTCAGGCTCTTCGATGCAGGCAATCAGTCCGTTGTCAAAGCCCATGAAGTTGCATAGCGTTTGAAAATAAGCTTGACCACCGATAGTGGAAGTGACCGACTTGATGGTGCTTGGATCCCACTTGGGCAAATCACGGTCAGCGCAAAGCTGCCAGTCGATATCATCCAAGAAGGCAGGACGCTTAATAACATCACGCCACTTGGTGATATCCTCTAGAATAAAGACCCCTGGCTTCGGAATCGGGCCATTGTTCGCGTTCAGCTCGCGTACATAGGTCACGCCAAAGTGGTCGACATTCTCGCCTTCCCAGTCCCTCATCTTGAGTTGATCCGGTCCCATCTGTGAGTCAAAACCGCCGCCGCCGTCTCCCATACGCGGAACATACTCTGGCTGCTCTCCCCTCATCAGACGCATATAATTCTCTTTTGGTGTAAGTTTTGGCATCTCTTCTCCTTCGCTCTCTTCTGCCACACATCAGTTAAATATCCTTCGAAAACACATTTTAGATAATCTGTACAGCTACTCCATTCAATTTGGCTTTTAGCTAGAAATTTTGCAACTGTATGCCAAAGTAACAGTGCCGCTTGCCTAACAGGTTCAGCAACAAGAATGCAGTTACTGTTTGTAGTAGGCGTACACTCTTTAACCTTGTGCTAATCTCTAGATATGAATATAAAAATGACAAAGTGAGCCATTTTGGATGAAAAACAGTTCAAGCATATTCCTTGCTAGCCTGGGGCTTTTTCTGTTCTCACTGTTTCGCTACTCAAAAAGAGGATATCTCAGCAGAGATGGAATTGAAATCGCTGCAACGGTAATCGGAACAGAAAAAAGATATGTAGAATTCAACGACGGTCATGGATATCTCTATTTTCCTATTGTGCGTTATGAAGTCGATGGCGTGCAGTTCATAAACGAAACACAAGGTCTGTCTGAACCAAGGTATTCTGACGGTGATAGAGTATCAATTTATCACGACAAAGATAATCCATACAGAATTCAGCTCAAAGGCTATGGCATTGATACGAATGGGCTTAAACTGCTTGCTGTCATTGCCACCTTTTTCTTGCTAGTAGGCTTGGTTATAAATTATTTACTTCGAGATCCGTAACAGTTTATAAGCTTGAGCCGTGCTTTCGCTTACCTACTCCAAGGTAATATATCGAAAAATGTGGGTCTTTGTAGCTCGTCATTTTGGGTAGTGTCACCTGTGCGTATCATATGATAAACGCAAGACACCTCACTCTTGGTGTCTTGGCTGATGGCATGATTAGCTTTCGAAACTCTGTGCTAAGCTGTTTTAAGAGGCAATCGATTAAAGAGAAGGTTCTTTTTGTTGGAAAGCGAACTTGACCCAGGTTTAGTCATTTTTCTTGTTGGCTTGGCGCTTCTTCTATTTGGAGTGGGTAATTATTTATATAGAGGATATCTACTTAAGGACGGATTGGAGAGCATCGCGACGATCATCACAACCGAGAGGAGACTTGTAGACCGCTATGACAGCGGCAAAGTATATATGTACTTCCCCATATTGACCTATGAGGTAGACGGGGTGCAGTATATCAACGACAAACGATCACATGCAGAGCCGAAATTTCTGGATGGACAAGAAATCGTAATTCTCTACGACAAGGATTATCCTACGAACTTTCATATCAAAGGTGAAGAAGCTGTAGATACCACTGGCTTGATATATATCACTGTAATCTCAGCATTAATAATCATAATTGGCTTCTTCTTTATGCTGACAGACGCTCCATCGTAACCGCCGCTCATTAAAACCAGCTCAAAGCATCCCAGAAACCTTGTGACAACCATGGCAGTGTATACTTGTCGCAAGAATGAAAGGTGAGACATGCCAGCTGATACCCCCCTGATCTCCATCCTCATACCGATCTTCAACGCCGAGGAGTTCCTGGTCGAGTGCCTTGACTCCGTCGTCAACCAAAAGCTGACGGACTTCGAAGCCATCTGCATCAATGATGGGTCAACTGACAGCTCCCGCGAAATCATCGAGCAGTACCTGCAAGCAGACAGTCGCTTCCGGGTCATCGACAAGCCAAACTCCGGATATGGAGCCTCCCTAAACCGCGGACTGAACGAAGCCAGAGGTAAGTACATAGCTATCCTTGAGTCAGACGACTTCTACGATCTGCAGATTCTGCAGAAACTCTATAACAGCATCACGCAATTCGATGCCCAGGTTGCCAAAGCAAACTGCTACCTCTACTGGTCAGGCCCACCCAAGAAGAACACCTTCAACCACCTGGTTCCACGCAAGCAGTACGCCAAACTGATAAACCCCCAGGTCAACCACGAGATATTCTACCTTCAGCCATCAGTCTGGTCGGCACTCTACAGCCGCGACTTCCTAAACGACAACGACGTCCGCTTCCTTGAAACCCCAGGCGCCTCCTACCAGGACACCGGATTCGCCTTCAAGGTCTGGTTCAGCGCCACCAAAGTAGTCTACCTGCCCGAAGCCCTACTCCACTACCGCCAGGACAACATGGGCTCCTCGATCAACTCTCCCGGCAAGGTCTACTGCGTGGTCGACGAGCACTCCGAAATGGATCGCTACATCAGCAGCCGCCCCATTCCCGACTGGCTGCCAGGCGTCAAAACCAAGATGAAATACGACACCTACCTCTGGAACTACGAGCGACTTGCCGAAGAATTCAAGCTCGAATTCCTCCAGCATATGGCAAAAGAGCTCGCTGAGGCAGAGCAACTCGGACAGCTTGACTGGTCGCTGTTCAAAGAGTGGCAGCACGCTGACCTGCAAACCATCCTGACTTCCTGTGAAGAGTACCACCGCCAGCGCCAGATGAGCGACAACCGGTCCAAGGCCGGCAAAGCCATGCACTACCTGAGAGTCGGCGGTCCCATGCTGCTCTTCAAAATACTTCTGGATAAATTCTTTCCCGCCTACTGAGAGCTTTGCGCCTTCCAAGCAACCAGATGACCGACCAAAACTCACAGCTCCAGCAGCAACCTACCTTTTCGATCATCGTTCCGGTCTATCAGGTCGAAGACTACCTGGAAGAATGCCTCGATTCGATTCTGGCTCAGACCTTCACAGACTTCGAGCTGGTCTGCATCAACGACGGCTCAACTGACGGCTCCCCAGCCATCCTTGAGCGCTACGCCCAGGCAGACAGTCGCATGACTGTGGTCCATCAGACAAACGCTGGACTCTCTGCCACTCGAAACCGCGGAATCAACCTGGCTACCGGTCACTACCTGCTATTTGTCGACTCAGATGACCTCATCTCACCCGAAACCTGCCAGATTCTTGCCGAAACAATCACCTCACACCAGCCAGACATCATCACCTTTGGCGCAAATCTTTTCCCACCAGTAAGTCAGAACCCATACTTGATCGAAATGCTCAGCCCACGCAACGCTGTCTACGAAGGCTTCACCCCCCAGCTGCTATTTCGCGAAAACTCACAGCCCTTCGCCTGCCGCTCTGCTTTTCGGGCAGACTTTCTCAGTCAAAACAGCATTTGCTTTGACCAGTCTTTAGCCTATGGAGAAGACGCCCTGTTCTACTTTGTCGCATATCCGCAATCAGTAAAGACAGTGCTTTTATCCGACAAGCTTTACAACTATCGCATCTCTCGCACCGGCTCGCTGATGACCAGCCGCGAAGGCACTGGCACCAAACGAATTAACGACCACATTGAAATCGTTAACCGAATCCTCATAGCCTGGCAAGACAAAAAATATCTGGATAAGTACCCAGAATGGCTTTGGGAATGGGTATTAGAGTTTCTTGCCTACGACATCGCAACATCAAGCAAAACCGAGCAATTGGAACTGCTGCTTCGATTGCAACTGGTGATTGAGCCTTACATCGATGCCAGCAGCCTTAGCAAGATGCCACTGATGCGTTCGAGCCAAAGTATCTTCAGAACCATCCTAAGCACCAAATCATCATCCCAGCCACACATCAGCTGGTTTCAACTGCAACGCTACCGTGTCGCCCGCCGCCTTAAGCTCGTAAGAGAACAAAGCTGATAATAGCCAAAATCAAGACAGGGTGGCTGTCTAACCACCCTGTTGAAAAACTATTCTATTAAACCTATCAGCTGGTCTACCTGCGACGATAGACGGTCAGGCTACCAGCTCCGGCTGCCAATAGAACAAAGGCACCTGTTATTATCCAGACAGTCATGTCGCCTGTCCCGGGTGTGGTCGGCGGTTTCGGCTGATCTGCTCTATAGCCACCCCAAGGCACGTTGTAACTGGCTGCTTCAGCAAAGCCAGGAAATTCAGGTCTAACAGAGTCAAGTGTTATACAGACTGAATGGGCATCTACGCCCTCCCAGTAATAATCAAACTCACTGAACTCATTATCAGGGTCAGTGCCACTGCCGATTGCTTTGATGGTCATGTCATTTTTCGTACCAATGTCTTCGCTGGCAATATTCCAGACACCAGCTTCGATAATAACACCGTAGCCCACACCTGAGCCAACATCGTCAAGCACAAACAATCCGCCAGTAACAGTGCCAGCCAGGTAGACAGCAGCTCCGCCATAGCCATTGACATAAATCGCATTTGAGTCAACACCTGTTGCCGACACAGAACCACCAACGATTCTGGCTAGAGCATAGCCTAGCCATATGCCAAAACTATCCTCTCCTTCAGCAGAAATAATACCTCCAGTAATATTCACATAGCTGTACCAGTTGGCAATCGCTGCGGCATTCTTCCCTTCCGCCTTTACCGTCCCAGCTGTGACAGTGACTATGCCGTAATAAGTAAAAATCGCATTAACCTCGTCATCTCCGATAGCTAACACTGTTCCACCATTTATCGTGATGTCACCAGAATGGCTATAGATAGCGCTACCTGATGGCGCAACCACCTTTACCAACCCACCACCAACAATGATTTCTACCAGGCTGTCATGGCAGGCAATAGCATCTGCGGCATCACCGTTTGTAGCCACTATAGCACCGGCATCCATCCGAAAAATCCCGTCACCAATCACCTCAACAAGGCAGCCAAAAAGATCGCCTGATGCCTCAGCTTTCCAAATCACGGTTATTTCTGCAGGAATGGTTATTTGAACACCGTAGTCAATCTCACCAAGATCGATAGACCCGATAACTGTCACTGTATCACCGTTGGCAGAAGCATCGATCGCGTTCTGAATAACAGTCGAGACATCGTCAGCGTCAAAACAGGAGGTAATCTCAACATCGGTGTTCGCTGCAAAAACCTGACCAATCAGTCCAAAACACAGTGCCACTGTTGCGGCAACAGAGACAACAACTGACAGAAACTTCGTTCTTGCTTTCATTTATCTTCCTCCTGGTTTCTTCTTTGCTCTCTGAAGCGGCAAACAGCAGAAGCCGTCTCTGGCTTCTGAACAAATACCATTTAAAGCAGTATATATGAAGGGGGTATTTCAAGGCAGTCATTAAGAGGAGGCATCAATATTCACGAACATCACAACCGATTACCTCCAAAGGCGCCCTTAAAACCCTTCAGCTCTCCAGTCATACCCCGGCCAACCTCAAAAAGCACCTCTAACGCATCGTGATTTTGCCCGTTGGCAGAAAGAGGCGAAAAAATGGCACAGATTGACGTTTGGGCTTTGAACGCTGAAGGTTTTTCTGCGAAAACACTCAAAGTTTGTCTGGAAAGACTTGTTTTATCGCTCAGAATTGGACAGCCCTTACTGTTTGAAACAAGTAAAGTGGGCAGTTCGCACAGCACACTGCCGTTTGCGGCGAGTCATCCAAAGCCCAACCGTCAATCTGTGCCATTTTTTCGCCTCTTTCTGCCAACGGTGTCTTTGCGAGGTTGATTGCTCTCCCTAATGCCCCTCGATGGTTGATTGCTCTCCCTAATGCCCCTCGAAGGTTTGCGAGCTTGACGGGGGTTGGGCGGAGGCTGGCAGGGTTGATAGCCGTGAAGCGTGGCTCGCCAGCTGCGCACCGGGATGTCACCGCCAGTCCGCCAGCAGACCCTACCTCGCTCTTGCTCGCATGATGGCCAGGTAGGCTGCTCCTGCGAGGCGAACCAGGGGGTAGCAGATGACGCAGCCAGTCAACAGAATCTTCCGGTTCAGAGGCATGTGCGATGCCATCAGAAAACCGTAGTGCCTGCGCACCTCAGCCTGTAGCTCTCGCTTGGTTTGCTTTATATCCAGTTCAGTACTGCAGCCGAACAAGGTCATCTTGACCAGCAGGGTAAAAGGTGAGCGATGCTTCTTTGTCAGCGCAAGCTTTCGTAAGCGCTCGTTACCACAGTCAGCGGTTAACTCGTCCAGCCTTTCCCCGGCAAACAGCAAGTCCATGTCTCGCTTGCGCAGCGGACTTTCACTGATACCGACAGGGTTGCTGAAATAGTAGACCTTCGGCTGATTGCTGGTAACCAGTCGGTCAGCATTGCGCAGAGCAAGATAACCTGCAACAACATCCTCATTGATTCGCCCGACATCAAAAAGCACATCAGTGAAAATCTCGCGCTTATACAGTCGTAACCATACCCCGAATTCATTGTGCTCGAAGTAGCGAATCAAAATGGCATCACCCTCGAAAACCTCAACCACCTCAGCAACCTCGCTCATCTGGTGATTAATCGAGTAAGCAACCTCGTGTCTGGCTTCGGCGATATCAGCCTGGTTGGCTGTAAGCAATTCCAACAGATACTCATAGGTATCTGGCTCAATCCAGTCATCACTGTCAACAAAGCCAAGATACTCGCCAGTAGCGATTGCCATGCCAGCATTCCTGGCTGCCGACAGCCCTCCGTTTGCCTGGTGAATTACCCTGACTCGTTGGTCAGCCAGAGCATACTGGTCGCAAAGCTCAGGCGACTGGTCGGTCGAGCCATCATTTATCAAAATGATTTCCAAGTCTGTATGGGTCTGCATGAGCACTGAATCCATGCAGCGCTTCAGGTAAGCAGAGGTGTTATATATGGGGATAATAACTGATATCTTTGCCATAATAATTTCTTCTTTTGCTACTCTCGCTTCACCTTCAGCCAGTAGCGCCTGCTGGCTTGAATGCCTCACTGACAGCCTGGCGCATACCACTGAAGATGCCAAATAATGTACCTGCTCCATATGAGATATGCAGAGTAAAAAAGACCACTGGTAAAGCCAGCATTGCGAGGCTTCTGTTCGACGAGCGAATCGCAGCACTGATCGAGGCAACAACATCAGCGCATAGATAGGCAGCAGCCAGCGCTAATAACGGCAGCCAACTATAAAACAGCCCGACCACTAGCCCGCCCAGCACTGTTATAAAGAAAGCCAGCGGCACCAGGTGCATCAACGAGATTGCCTTCGAGTTAATAAAGAGTGTCTTGCCAATCCAACTGCCATTCTTGCCTTTCTGCCTGACAAGCCCACCAAAACTGGGGCGAAGATACTGCTCGGAATAGATGCTCGGGTCGCAGATTATCCTATAACCTGCCTTTCTCACCCGATAGTTAAAGTCATTGTCCTCAGTACGAAGCAGTCGCTCATCGTACCATCCGACAGCATCCAACACTTCACGCCTGAAAGCAGTATGAAAGACTGACTTCACCTCTTGGGCTTTTGCAGCTCTTCGATAGCTGGCTGCACTTGCGCCAAAGGCAGAAGACTCAGCAGCCAGTAAAGCATAAGCCCATTTGCCTGGCTCCTTCAAAATCACTGGCCTGTAGCCACCACAGACATCATGGCCGTTTTCTAAAACAATGATGTTTTGTACGACAAAGTCTGAAGGTATCCGTGCATGTCCATCTACACGTATGAATACATCACCACTGTAGGCACCGAGAGCAACGTTCCACCCAGCAGGAATAATCACCTTCGGGTTATCTAAAATCTCCACTCGTGCGAAGCCATGGTCAGCCTGCTTAAAGTCTTCCATCAGCTTACGCTGAGCGAGGTTTTCTGCGGAGTTACTATCTACCAGTATGACTTCGAGACACTGAGGTGGGAATTCCTGGGCAACAATGTCTGCAAACAGCTGCGGTAGGTATTCTTCCTCGTTGTAGGCAACAATTGCCAGTGTTACTAGACTGATAGAGCTTCTATGAAAAGGGATTTGGCGAATCACAACAACGTCATTTTCTTTGCGTTTCGGTGGTCTGGCTATACCGAATCGAACCGCGAGTTCGAGTGAGCGCCCTCGCAGTTTCCATGCCAAGGCGGTGAGACCGCTTATCTTGTCCCAGTCTTTCACTGCGACTCCTCATTGCCTGCGCCATCTGCTCCCTCCTTACCTTCATCTGTTACATAAACATCCTTTTGCCCGAACACGACAGCAAAGGTTTTAAAAAGGATTCTCAGATCCAATATAAAGCTGACGGACTCTGCATATTCCAGATCCAGCGCCAGGCGTTGGCGCCAGGTTATGGCGTTGCGTCCGCTGACCTGAGCCAGCCCAGTAATGCCGGGGTGTACCTTTAGCTTTAAGGCTTCTCTTCCCTGATAGAGCTCGGCTTCTTTCAGGTCGTCAGGGCGCGGGCCAATCAGGCTCATGTCGCCAAGTAACACATTGAACAGTTGGGGCAGCTCATCAAGGCTGGATTTGCGCAACTTTCGACCTACACGGGTCATGCGAGGGTCATCGGCAGCGTTGTAGGTCGAGCCGTCTGCCATCCTGTAGTCCGGAGAATTGACATACATAGAGCGCAGCTTGTACATCTTAAAAGGATGTCCGCCTTTTCCCATGCGGTTTGCCACATAGAAAACCGGCCTGCCATCGTCAATCACAATCAGTATCGCGCAGACCAGCAGCACCAATAGTGCCAGGGGCAATACGACCAACGATACTAATAGGTCTAAAAGTCTTTTAAAGAAACCTGAGTACATTGACTCTCCAGGGCTTGCTTAATCGTCCAGGCATTCCAGGTATGCAGCAGCAAAGCTTTCGCAGACATACTTGACATCCTCATCACTTAGCTTTGTGTGCAGCGGTAAGGTAACCTCGTTTTCGTATCTTGCCCAAGCGTTTGGATAGTCGCTCATCTCAAAGTCCATCCTTGCATAGGCGGTAAGCAGTGGCAGTGGTTTGAAGTGCACGTTGCAGGCGACGTCGCGCGCGACCATAGCCTGGATAAAGCGGCGGCGGAAGTCATCGTCTCTATCCAGCAGGCGCACCATCATCAGATGCATGCTTGACCTGGTTCCCTGCTCGCTGAAGTGGTCTAAAATCTCCAGGCGATACCCACCCTGATCAGCAGCCTCCAGTAATTGCTGGCTGTACAGCGACACCAGCTCAACGCGGCGATCCAGAGTCTGCTCGTAGCGCTTCAATTGTGAAAGTCCCAGTGCTGCTGCAATGTCAGTTAGGTTGCACTTATATAGAGGGGCTATGATGTCATACTCCCAGTTTCCCTGAGCTTTTGCCAGCGCGTCCTTGTCCTGGCCATGCAAGCAGTAGAGCTTGATCATCTTATACATCTCTTCGTTGAAAGCATCTGCACCCATGCTGCCGGCGATCTGCTCGCCCAGCTCTCTTTTCCAGGTAAGCGCGCCACCTTCTGCGGTCGTCAGGTTCTTCACAGCATGAAACGAGAAGGCGGTGAAGTCAGCTGCTGAACCGCTCGGTTGCCCTTTGTAGGTTGCTCCGAATGAATGCGCGGCATCCGCGATGATCGGCATCCTGTCAAACAGTTCCTGCAGAGTACCCGAGGTGGGATTGTACTTCCGGTTCACAGAAGCAGTGCTGAGCGCCAAACCCAGCTCCTCGTAGTCAACCATCACACCGCCGATATCGACCGGTATCACAGCTTTAGTGCGGGTCGTAACCGCTGCTGCAACCGCGTCAGGATCAATACTGTAGCTGTCAGGCAGCACGTCCACCAGAACAGGAGTTGCACCGACATGGCAGATAACGCTAGCTGATGCAGTAAAGGTATATGCAGGTGTGATCACCTCATCGCCAGGACCGATATCCAGCAGTTCCAGCGCACAGGTTAAAGCTGCGGTAGCAGAGTTCAAAGCCGCTACCTTCGGCGTGTTGCACCACCTTGCCAGCTCGCTTTCGAACTCCAGCACCCGCGCTCCACTGGTTATCCAGCCTGAGCGAAGGGTGTCTGCCACAAAAGCTATGTCATCTTCGTTGATGTCAGGTGGTGAAAAGTCGATTCGCATTGGGTCTTGTCCTTTTCTTTAGGTACCTGTATACTATTACAGACACAAAACGATTCCCTGGCCACACTTGCCAAAGTTGCTTTCTCGCTCTATTCTACACTACAGAATGAATCGGGCGATTTTTCGATTCAGCAGTGCGCCAGGAAGTGGCGTGTTTTTTATGAGGGGAGTCAATCACGTTTTCTCGTTGTTGGCTCTATCCAAACCCTGAATTAGAGATGTAAGGAGTTGCTTTGATTAAACTCTCGCGTTACCTGAAGCCTTTTCTTCCTGCTATTACGGTAGTCGTGGTGTTGCTCTTTGCCCAGACAATCAGCGAACTGTACTTGCCCAACCTGATGGGTAATATCGTAAATGTCGGCATCCAGCAGGGAGGCATTGAAGAAGGCTCCCCGAAGGTTTTATCCCAGGATGCCATGCGACTGCTTAATGTCGTAATGGATTCTGATGGTAGGGCACTGCTTGAGCAGTGTTACTCCCTGGTAGATGGTGACAGTACGGATTCACGTGGTCGCAGTTATGCTGAAACATGGCCGGACGCTGCCGGTACCCAGATCTACGCACTGAACATTGTTTCCAAAGAAACCTTGGCTGAACTTGATGAAGCCTTTGGCATTGCCACCTGGACGGTTCTGAACCTGGTTCATCCGAGCCAGGGCGGCGCTGGCGGCGCAGGCGGCGCAGGCGGCAACACCGGCAGCGGCTCGAAAGCCGCCACCGATTCATTTGACATGAAAGCTATATATCAGATGCTGCCCGAGCTTGAAAGCCTGCCGGCAGCAACCATTGAGCAGGCGAGAGCTGCTGCTCTGATGAACTCCGAGCAGGTGCGCAGCCAGAGTGCAACCATTTTCACGTCGGCTCTTTATAGCGATCTCGGCGCAGACATGACCAAGATGGAGATGTCCTACATCGCCCGCATCGGCTTTATCATGATTGCTGTTGCAATCGTTACCGGCCTGGCCACCGTGCTCATCAACCTTCTTACGACACGAATCGGAACCGGTGTCGCTCGCACTTTACGAACCGTGGTCTTCTCCAAAGTTGCGTCCTTCTCACACACTGAGTTCGATCGCTTCTCGACCGCCTCGCTTATCACCCGCTCGACCAACGATGTCATGATGATGCAGCGATTCGTAGGCATGGGTCTGCGAATGGTTGCTCACGCTCCAATACTCGGCATCGGTGCAGCCATTATGGCTGTGAGAAAGTCGCCTTCGATGAGCTGGGTTATCGCTGTCGCTGTTGTGCTGGTAATGGGAATCGCTGCGATTCAGATCGTTATTCTGATGCCCAAGTTCAGATTGATTCAAGAATTCACCGACAAACTGAACCTGGTTGCCCGTGAAAAACTGACCGGTCTGATGGTCATCCGTGCCTTCAATCGCGATGATGTCGAAATGCAGCGCTTCGATCGCGCCAACACTGATGTTACCGACATCCACATCTTTACCGGTCGGGTTATGGCTTCGATCAATCCGCTGATGACCATTGTTATGAATGGTGTGCAGATTCTGATCATCTGGGTCGGTGGACATCAGATTGCTCAGGCAAATATGCAGGTCGGCGACATGATGGCTTACATGCAGTACATCATGCAGGTGATGATGAGCTTTATGCAGATGTCCATGATGTTCAACATGATTCCTCGCGCTCAGGTCAGCGCTGGTCGTATCACCGAGGTTCTCGATACCATTCCGGCTATCCATGATCCTGAAAAGCCGCTGAGCATCGAGCCCAATAAGCGCGGCATGATCGAGTTCAAGGACGTCAGCTTCCGCTACGAGAATGCCGAAGAGGACGCCTTGCAACACATCAGCTTCAAGGCCGAACCTGGGCAGACCATAGCCTTTATCGGGCCAACCGGTTCCGGTAAGACAACCATCATGAATCTGGTGCCTCGACTCTATGAAGCCAGCCAGGGATCGGTTCTGGTCGGCGACGTCGACGTACGCGATCTGACGCAGACCGAACTGCGCAGCCACATCGGCTACGTTCCGCAACGAAGCATTCTGATGGGCGGCACAATAGCCTCAAACATCGCCTATGGCGTACACGATGATGAGCTTGCCTACGACGACTACCTTGAAATAGCTGCCGTTGCCCAGGCGATTGACTTTATTGGGGAGAAGGACACCGGTTTCTATACTCCCATCGCTCAGGGCGGTAGCAACGTTTCTGGTGGTCAGCGCCAACGCCTGGCAATAGCTCGCGCACTGGCGGTCAGACCGGATGTGTTCATTTTCGACGACTCATTCTCTGCGCTTGACTTCGCAACTGACGCTGCATTGCGTAAAGCCTTGAAAGAACACACTTCCAGTGCGACTCTCCTGATTGTTTCGCAGCGCATCGGAACCATCATGGATGCAGACATGATCCATGTCATCGATGAGGGACGGATCATCGGCAGCGGCACCCATGATGAACTGCTCCAGACCTGCGAAACCTACTTCGAAATCGCATCTACCCAGTTGGCTGAGGTCGCTCAAGCTGCCAGCAGATTCTCTTTAACAGAAGGAGGTGATCAGTAAAATGACTGATCGGAACAGACCAGATAATATGCTGACACCTGAAGATATTGAAAGCACTGCAACCCAAGAACAGCAACAACCGCAAAGCCCAGAAACAGCAGTTCGTACCGGTATTCCGGGGCCAGGTGGCCCTGACGCACCTGAAGTAGACAAGAGCGCTTCACCGGAAGCATCACTTCGCCGCATGCAGTTCACCGAAGACGGACAGCGTCGCATCACCGGTGGCGGGCCGGGTGGTGGTGGTGGTCGCGGTGGTCGCGGTGGCGGACGTGGCCCGGTTGGCATGCCCGGCGAGAAACCGAAAGACTTCAAGGGCTCACTATACAAGCTGCTTAGCTATATAGGCAGATACAAATTCTACATTGCTCCAGTTATGATCCTTGCTGCCTGCTCGACCGTCTTCGGCGTGCTTGGCCCAAGAATCATGGGCAGCGCTACCACAGCACTGTATCAAGGTGTTATGGGTAAGCTGGCTGGCACAGGAACAGGACCCGATTTTGAACTGATAGGTAGTATCCTGCTTAAGCTTATTGCCCTATATCTGATCAGCGCCTCGTTCTCGCTGATCCAAGGCCTGGTTATGACCCAGGTATCAAACAAGATCTGCTACACCTTGCGCAGCGACATCGACGAGAAGATCTCACGACTACCCCTGAATTACTTTGACACGATCAGTACAGGCGACATCATGAGCCGTATCACCAATGATGTCGATGCGATTCAATCAAACATCTCCCAGTCGATCACCCAGGTCATCTCGATGTTGGTGTCGATGGTCGGTACCCTGATCATGATGCTTTCCATCAGCTGGATCCTGACCTTGATCGCACTGGTCAGCCTACCGATTTCAGCGTTTGTTGTGCAGGCTATTGTCAAGCGCTCACAGAAACACTTTGTTAACCAGCAGGCTTTCCTTGGTCAGGTGAACGGATTGGTTGAAGAGAACTACGGCGCTCATACCATCGTAAAGGCTTTCAACCGCGAGAAGGCAGTGACCGAAGAGTTCAACGTCAGCAATGACAATCTGTATGAAGCCGCCTGGCGCTCACAGTTCATCAGTGGCTTAATGATGCCGATCATGAATGTCATCGGCAACTTCTGCTACGTTTTAGTCTGCATCATCGGCGCCTGGCTAGCCATCCAGGGTCAAATCACAGTCGGCGACATCCAAGCCTTCATCCAGTATCAGCGCGGTTTTCAGATGCCGATTGTCCAGATATCCAACATCTCCTCGATTCTGCAACAGACCCTGGCTGGTGCTGAGCGTATCTTTGAGCTGCTTGGCGAGGATGAGCTGACACCTGATGTCTCTGCTGCTGAGGCTGTCGACCCTGAAAGTGTTGACTCATCGGTTCGCTTCGAGAATGTCCGCTTTGGCTATCTGCCTGAGATCACAGTAATCAACAACTTCAACGCCGAGGTCAAGCCGGGGCAGAAGATCGCTATCGTCGGCCACACCGGCGCAGGCAAGACGACCATCGTAAAGCTGCTTGAGCGCTTCTACGATGTCAACGAAGGGCGCATCCTGGTCGGCGGACACGATATCCGCGACTTCACCCGCAACGACCTACGCTCGATGATGGGCATGGTTTTGCAGGAGACCTGGCTGTTCAATGGCACAATCGAAGACAACATCCGCTACGGCAAGCTTGACGCAACAGAAGAAGAAATCCGCCGTGCAGCATCGATTGCCCAGGCCGACCACTTCATCCGCACCCTGCCAAACGGCTACCAGATGGAACTAAACGAAGACGCAACCAACGTCTCCCAAGGCCAGAAGCAGCTGCTGACCATCGCTCGCGCTGTGCTGCACGATCCGAACATCCTGATTCTTGATGAGGCAACATCCTCGATTGACACCCGCACCGAGATCCAGATCCAGCGCGCGATGGATCTCCTGATGGTCGGCCGCACCAGCTTCATCATCGCTCACCGCCTCTCGACTGTCCGAAACGCTGACCTGATTCTGGTCATGCAAAACGGTGATGTTGTTGAGCAGGGCAACCATACCGATCTGCTTGCCAGCGGCGGCGCCTACGCCAACATGTATAACTCCCAATTCGAGACTCTGGGGTAGAAAGAACACCTGACAAAAGGCAAACGCCCCTAACAGGCATAACGATTATGGGGAGAAAACCACACTTCGGTTTTCTCCCCATTTATTTTCTCTTGTGACGTAATAATGGGATCTGCAACAAGGGGCTCTGGTTACAGCTGCGACTTGACTACGATTGAGAGTCTTCTGACGGCTTCGCGGATCATCTCGGGCTCTTCATAGCAGAAGGCCAGACGCATGTTGTTCATGCCGCGACCGCTTCCGCCGGGGTAGCAGCCGTCGCCGGGGACGAAAGTCACGCCGGCTTCGAGCGCCTGGGTGAGCATCTGCGGGGTGTTCATGTGTTCGGGAAAGGTTACCCAGACAAAGAAGCCGCCTGCTGGCTTCGTCCATGTTGCTTCGGGCGGGAAGAACTCATCCAGTGCGGCTAGCATCGCATCGCGACGCTCGTGGTATTTGTCGATCATGCTGTCCAGTGTGGTGCGCCAGTCGGTCGTGTTGAAGTAGTGCTCAACGATGACCTGACAAAGTGCGGAACCACAGAGGTCGGCACCCTGCTTGACCAGATTGATTTTCTGGCGAATCGGCAATGGGGCAATAACCCAACCGGTGCGTAGCCCCGGTGCGAACATCTTGGAAACAGTACCCAGATAGATGACCTTGTCGCTCATCGAACGTAGTCTGGGCAGTGTTTCTCCCTCAAAGCGGAGGCGGCCGTACGCATCGTCTTCGATAATCAGTAGTTCGTATTCTTCAGCCAGGCGAAGCAGATGCTCTCTACGCTCAAGGCTCATAGTCACCCCAGCTGGGTTGTGGAAGGTAGGTATTGTGTAGAGGAACTTCGCGCAACGCTTGCCGCGCTTAGCCAGTTCAGCCTCAAGGATGTCTGTCTGCAGGCCGTCCTCGTCCATATTGATTACCAGCACTTCTGGCTGATAAGCAGAAAAGGCCTGCAACGCGCCCAGATAGGACGGACCCTCAGTGATGATCAGATCACCAGGATTGATGAAGGTCTTTGCAATCAGGTCCAGGGCTTGCTGAGCACCGGTTGTGATTGTCAGGTCATCGGGTGTGACAAAAATGCCTACGTCGGTCATTAGCTGGCAGATCAGTTCTTTGGTTTGGGTGCGACCCTGCGTATCCCCGTATTGCAGCCCTTCGACGCCTTCCTCGCGCACGGCAGCTGCAGCAACCTCGGCTACTTCGGCCAGATCAAGCTTGCGTATCTCTGGCATTCCACCAGAGAGCGAGATGATGTCGG
>WQXZ01000008.1 GCA_009781525.1 Coriobacteriia bacterium
AGAGGAGGCGAGAGAATGCGAAACGATCTGACCGGAAAGTCAGAGAATCCTGTTGACGAAAAGGGACGCGTTTCACTGCCTACTATTTTTAGAAAGCCGCTTTCTGATGAATCCCTGGTAATCGTCAAATCACACGATGATGAGTTTCCCCACCTTAGACTGTATACGATCGAGGACTACACCGAGTTTATCGAGAAGTATTTTGAAAGCTCAGGTGGCTACATGGCTCATGACATTCAGCATCAACGCAAAAGAGCAGCCCTTGCAAGGGGGGCAAACCCGATCAAGTTCGACGGATCATATCGTATCCGTATCGAAGGTGATCTTCGAGAGTATGCTCAGATCACAGATCGGGTCAAGTTTCAGGGGGTATACGATCACGTTATGATAATGTCGCCAGAGATAGACGATAAATACGAAGTTTCCGTACCAATATACTGATTAGCTGCTGCTCACGTTTAGTTGGAACCATGAGTTACGCATCTGCGACATATCAGCACAATCCTGTCATGACAGACCAAGTCGAACAGTTTTTAGGTCTTAAAACCGGAGAAGTTTTCTGTGATTGTACTTTAGGGGGAGCAGGTCACAGCATTTTGCTTGGAAAGCGTCTGGGTCAAGACGGGTTTTTGATTGGTATTGACCGCGACCAGTATGCATTGGCTGCTGCTCGGAAACGTCTGAGTAGTGAGCTCCCTGATATCAGGCAAGTTGTCATGCATGGTAATTTCGCCGACCTTGATAAGCTCCTGCTGAGCCTGGCGATTCCAGGTGTCGATGCTTTCTTATTTGACCTCGGTACGTCTTCGCACCAGCTGGATACACAATCCCGCGGCTTCTCATACTCTCAAGACGGTCCACTGGACATGCGTATGGATGCTGAGAACACCACACTGACCGCTGAGACAATTATTAATACTTTCAGCGAGTCTGACCTGGCATCGATTATCCAGACATATGGCGAAGAGAGATTCGCATATAGAATCGCCAAGGCAATCGTACGCAAGCGAGACACAGAGCCATATACCTTGACATCACAGCTGGCAGAGACTGTTCGTGGCGCTGTGCCTGCTGCAGCCAGGAGGAGCGGAGGCAACCCAGCAAAGAGAACATTCCAAGCGTTGAGAATCTACATAAACTCTGAGCTCCAGGCTGTTGAACAGGGGCTTGAAGCAGCGTTACGCTGGTTGAACCCAGGTGGCAGAGTAGTCGTGCTCAGCTACCACTCGTTAGAGGATCGCATCGTCAAGCAAAGCTTTGCACAAGCAGCACAAGCCTGTATATGCCCGCCCGATGTGACGATCTGCGTCTGTGGTAGACAACAAAGATTCGATCTGCTTACCAAAAAGCCAGAAACACCAGAACAAGATGAAATACAGGCTAACCCTCGTAGCGCATCAGCAAAGTTACGAGCAATCACAAAGCGTATTTAAGGATAAACGATGGCAGAACCAGCGTACACATATGATATGAGAAACCAGGCAGTCGCCAGACCTAGAGAGCGCGAGCAAACCCAGGTCGAGCTGACCGTAGTCGAGAACCGATCAAGACCCCGGGCGATCAAACCTTTTACTATCAACCTTTCTATCAGGATAACACTGCTTGTCGCGACGATAATCATCGCAATGATTCCCTTCGCTCGGATCTGGCTGGCAAACGACACTATGCGGATGTTGGTTGCGAGCGATAGGCTAGGGCAAGATATCGCCACCGCCAGAGCAGAAGGACATCGTCTTGAATCGCAATACTCCGCAATGACTAATCCACAGACTATCCAGCGCCAAGCAGAAGACTTAGGCATGGTGCCTGATTCTGATCCGGTCTACCTGCAGTACAGCAATGACCAGCAGTCGGTCTGGGATCCTGGCTACGTCTATACTTCGGCTTCGCGCACTGCACCAGAGCTTGTCAGTTCACTTCTAAATGTAGCAATAGAGTATGTCGCGCAGAGTAGCGATGCTGATACTGGCTCAAGCAGTAATTCTGCAGGCAGCGATGGGTACTAAGAACAACAGACCTGGCAGTCAGACTGGCAGCAGAAAAGCTGCTGGTGGTAGACGACTAGGTAGCAGCGAGACTGGCAGCAGGCGTCCTCCTGCAGGTTATCAGGCTAGTCGGAAGCCTCGTGTCAGCGGACAAGCCATCGAACGGCGAGAAAGAACCCGCAGCACTGCCGCTCTGTTTGCTCTGTTCGTGGTATTCGCAGTAGCGATTGTTGTACGGCTTTACTATATTCAGGTCTATGCAGCGCCAGACCTGGCCAGTATCGCACAAGCTCAGCGTCAGTCAGAAAAACCACAAAGGATCAGTGCCAGACGCGGCTCGATACTCGATCGTAATGGAATCGTTCTAGCAACCACAATCGACACAGTCTCCGTCTATGCGAATACCCTACAAATGAAAAACCCCGAAGCCACAGCCTTCTATGTCGCTGAAATCATCGGTGGAGAACCAGAAGAGTGGCTGCAGAGGTTCTTAGAAGCACCAAAAGATGCATCAAACGTATTGCTTGTCAGATACGCAGACCTCGACATTGTCGACATCTTTAACGAGCAGCAGGAATTTCTGGAGAAACTCGAGTTTCGGGTAGCAAGAATGAGCGCCAAGATGAATCCCAATGCAGGTACAGTATGGGTTGTTGAAACCGCTCTCAGCTGCATCAACTTCGATTATGAATTTACGAGAGTTTATCCATATGGAGCAATCGGCGCTCAGATCATTGGCACGGTTAACGATAAGGGAGAAGCAATTTGCGGGATTGAACTGCAATACGACCGTATCTTGGCTGGGCAGGATGGAGAGATCACCGTTGAGCTGGGGCGCGATGGAACACCGTTGCCGAATGGTCAACGTAATGAAGTGCCGAAATTCGATGGCGAAGACATTATTATCTCGATTGACATCGGCTTACAGGAGTTCGTTGAGAGCGAGCTTAAACGCTATGGCGAGCTGGGAAATACCAATCATGGTAGTGTGACGATTGTCGACGGGGCAACAGGCGAGATTTATGCAGCGGCTTCCCTGCCGCTTTACGACCGCCAAAGTGTCACAACAGAAGAAATCGAGCTTGGCGCTATGAGCCTGAGAGGGATTGTCTATCCCTATGAGCCAGGATCGACGATGAAAGCTGTTGCAGCAACTGCGGCTCTTGAAGCAGGGGTTGTTAGCGTTGACGATATCTTTTATGTTCCAGCCACTTTGGAGATCGATGAATTCACAATCAAAGACTGGTATACACGTAATGATCAGAACATGGATCTGCGTCATATTCTGGCAAATTCTTCGAATATCGGTATGACCTTAGTGGGCAGGGAGCTTGGTAGGCAGGAGCTGTTCGACTACTACTACCTGGCTGGATTCTATCAGCCTACTCACATTGATTACGTAGGTTTGAGTGGTGTTGGCGAGCCAACCTACCTGACCAATGAGACTTATCCGAATGGCGAATACATCTCTGTTGCAGATAGACCGACCTATTGGTCGGACATCCATGCTGCCAACCTGACATTTGGGCAAGGCCTTCACGTTACTGCTTTGCAGATGGCATCATTTTATGGGGCGTTGGCAAATGGCGGCGTGCTCTACGAGCCACACTTTCTGATCAGTCGCCCGCAATGTCCCGATCAACCGGAATATCGTTCGCATCGCATCATGGAGGTTTCGACTGCAGAGACGATGACCGATCTGCTTGAGAGCGTTATGACCGATGGAACCGGGGTGCCAGCAGCTGTTCCAGGCTATCGGATCGCTGGTAAGACCGGTACCGCTGAGCGAGCCGAAGGTGGAAGCTATTCTGGAGATGTCACCCAGTCGATGGTAGGCTACTTCGCTGACTCGGATTGCGACCTGGTGGTCATGGTGGTCATGGATGATGCCGGTTTGGTTGGTAACGCTGTAGCGCCAAAACCACTGTTTGCTTCCCTAATGGACTACATTGCTAATCGCTATTGGATTGAACCCGATAGTCCTCAAAGCGAGAGGAACTAGGGCAGTGATTGGTTTTCCGCAATACCCGGCTTTTCAGGTTTTTCTAGCAATCGTTATGTCGATGTCATTGACAATGTCACTGCTTCCGGCATGGATCAGATTGTTGCGCTTCAGACAGATTGGTCAACAGGTGCGAGCCGATGGGCCGCAACGTCATCTGGTAAAACAAGGCACTCCAACCATGGGTGGGGTGGTGATTCTGTTTGCCATTCTTGTCACAATGCTACTTCTGACAAGAGCCAGGAGTACTGCTGAGTTGACAAATGTGGTTCTGATTGCCTTTGCCACCTTGGCCTGTGGCCTGGTTGGCTTGGTTGATGATGCTTCCAAGCTGGTAAAAGAGCGCTCATTGGGCTTAAAGCCCAATGCCAAGATGGTCATGCTGACATTTATTGCTGTGGTCTTTACGCTGGTTGCTGTAAATTATGGCAATATCTCGCCAGTTGTTACTATTCCATTGTTCAGAAGCTTTGACCTCGGTGTTCTGACCACCACGATCGGAGATTCTGTTACTGGCTTCAAGATTCCGTGGCTATACCTGCTGTTCGTGTTTTTGCTGATGGTAGGCATGGCAAACTCAGTCAATCTGACCGACGGACTTGATGGTCTGGCTGGCGGCACGGTCATGATAGCCATGGTGGTAATGGCCGTCATTTCATACCGGGTCGATCAGCTGAATACTGCCTTGATTGCTGCTGCTGCCTGTGGTGCCTGTGTTGGATTCTTATGGTTTAACAGCTATCCAGCGATGATATTCATGGGTGATACCGGTTCCTTGGCCTTCGGAGGCGCTTTTGCGGCTATTGCTGTCGTTACCAAGACCGAGATCGTGTCACTGCTGGTCGGCGGAGTTTTCGTCCTGGAAGCCATTTCGGTGATTATCCAAGTCGCATACTTCAAGCTGACACAGAAGCGGGTTTTTCTGATGTCGCCAATACACCATCATTTCGAGCAAAAGGGCTGGTCGGAGACAACCATAGTCATCCGCTTTTGGATAATCACCGCACTCAGCGCTGCTGTTGGATTTGCCTGGTTCTTCAGTCAGAGTACCTAGGAGAGTCAGTGCAGAATCAGGCAAAATCAAAGCATTCCAGATTCAGCGACATTCGCGCCCGGCTAGCTGTGTCAATTCCTTCGGATATCGTGTTCTTGCTGGTTGTTGTTGTGGTGATGATAACCGCCGGTCTCTCGATGTGTTACTCGACGACCTTTGTCAGTCAGCAGGTAGCCCATGCGACTTTGATCAAACAGCTACAGTTTCTGGCGCTTGGACTGGTGTTGTCAGTAACTCTGGGTGTCCTGGCACGGTTCTTCTTCACAGAACAGAGGGATATCTGGTTTATCATTATCGGTCTTTTCTGGATAATCTCGCTTGGCTTGATGGCACTGGTGCTGGTTCCGGGTTTCGGAGTAAAAGTCAACGGAGCAGTACGTTGGATAGATGTGGCTGGCTTCAGGTTTCAGCCATCAGAGCTGGCAAAAGTAGCATTGATACTGTTTTCTGCCACGGCTTTTGATCAACTTAAAAACGATAACTCAAGCAGGCTGCGTTGGTTTTTGTTGGGTAGCTATATCCTGCTGCAATTCTTGGCATTGAAGCAAAATGATTTCGGTACGATCATGCTGCTTCATTTTGGCCTTTTGGTAGTTATGTGGTTAGGAGACAGGCCGTTTGTCAGCTTGAACAAGGGCTTTTTTACCAGTATCTCTTTTTTGAGTCTGTTTCCGGTTCTGCTCCTGGTAGCTTCGTACCTGTTCTTTCCATTTCGACGTAGTCGTTTTCAAGCTATGTGGTGCAAATTGACTGGGGATAGCATAACAACAGTACTGAGCGATGCAGATCAGCTACGGAATGGTATATTAGCGCTTGGTGATGGAGGGGTATTCGGTCTGGGTGCAGGGCTTTCAAAGCAGAAGTATTTCTATCTGCCCGCTGCAGACAATGACTTCGTATTCGCGATTATCGGCGAAGAGTTCGGCATGGTCGGGGCACTTTTAGTCTTATTCCTGTTCTTGTTGTTTGCTTTTTTCGGACTACGCATTACTGCAAAAGCGGGAAGTTCTCAGGGCAAGATGATAGCTGGCGGAGCAACCTGCATGATTGTCGGCCAGGCACTGATAAATATCGGCGGTATCATCGGAGCTACCCCACTAACCGGCAAGCCTCTGCCTTTCTTCAGTTCTGGTGGGTCGTCGATGGTGGCGTCGGTTCTACTTGCAGCATGCATTGTCATTGTTGCGATATTTGATTCTGAGCAGAATAGCGCGGTTAGACGACAAGATGCGTTAACAGTGATTCGCGGTCGAGCTGTTGAAGATGCTGATTATCTTTATGACCGAGCAGTTCAGCGCAATCGCCGTAGAGACCAACCAGCTCAAGAAAGGCTGCTGGTTCAAAACCTTAGCAAGGTTACTCAATCAACTGCGCGAAACAAAGTGGGCGAGCGCAAACCTCGAAGAGTTAGCCAGTCTGCTGCTCACGACAACTTGATGGTGGAGCGCAGCCGTAGTCTGGCTGCTCAGGCTGACTGGAGTACCAGCAGGTCGGCTCAATCTGGTCGCGGGCAAACAGCTCGTCAAGACGCTGTTCTGAACCATGTGGGTGAGTTTACCAGCAGTTTTACGCGACGCTCCTCATAGGTCGCGTTCCAACTCGAACAGAGAAGTGAAATATGAAGCTGAAGCTAAGTCAGATACTGTCGATTTCTGGAATTGAACCTATTGACGGTGTAAACAACCCAGAGCAGGTCATCACCTCGCTTGAATGGGATTCGAGAAAAGTCAGAGCTGGGTCTGCCTTTTTAGCAATGCAGGGTGAGCATGTTGACGGTAATGAATACCTGTTCAGCGCTCTGGCTGCTGGGGCAGTACTGCTGATTGCCAGCAGGCCTGTTGGTGCGCTGCTGATGGATGCAGCTGCCGAGCACAACGCCACCCTTGTTCAGGTCTCAGATCCTGAATGGATATTAGGGGAGATTGCAAAAATATGGCGCGATCAACTCTCAGCCAGAGTGGTTGGAGTCACCGGCTCAAGTGGCAAGACATCAACCAAAGAGTTGATTGCTTCGGTGTTGCAACAAAAGTTCAGAACTGAAAAGAATCAAGGCAACTTTAACAACCTATTAGGCCTGCCCTACACTGTGCTGCAGGCAGCTGAAGATACGGAGCTCCTGGTGCTTGAGATGGGCATGCAATATAAAGGTGAGATAAGCCGATATACTCAGATTTCAAGACCTGAGATAGCAGTATTTACCAATATCGGAGTTGCCCACATCGAGTTACTGGGTTCGCAACAGGCGATTGCCGAGGCAAAAGCCGAGTTGATAGAAGCTCTTCCTGATAATAACGGGTTGGTTGTTATTAATGGCGACGACCCGTTTACTGAGACCATGCTTCAGATAGGTAAAGCTGACCAACGAGGTTTGGAAGTCATTCGTTATGGCCTTTCAGATTCAAACGATGTTTATGCATCTGATATCAGCTATGACCAGCAAGGCAGACCAAGCTTCACTATCAGATTCCCTGGCTTTGAAGCCATAGCTGTCACCATGCAATTGACTGGGGAGCACAATATCAAGAATGCTTTGGCTGCTGCTGCCTTGGCTCACAGGCTGGGCATTGACAGCAGTGACATCATTACTGGCTTGATGCAGGCTGAAGCTCCTTCCCAGCGTCAAGAGATAATCGAGCTGCATGGCTCCCTGATAATCAACGACAGCTACAACGCGAATCCAGACTCTATGCGTGCTTCACTGAAGACACTGGCTTTGACAGAGCCCGACCGACCGCATATTGCAGTGCTGGGTGATATGTTTGAGCTGGGGGAGCATGAGGAGGAACTGCATCGCGAAATCGGATCATTCGTAGCTGAACAAGATCTTTCGCTGTTGCTTACAGTTGGTAGGCGTGCTGCCTGGATCGCTGATGCTGCTAGTCAGGCATTGGCGCACTCCAGTGGTAGCACTGCTTTCGCCAGTACCAGCCCCAAGCTTTGTATTATCAGCGTCGATGAATGGCAGGATGCAGTTCAGCTATTGTTGCCTGAACTTGAGCGACAAGCAGTTATACTGGTAAAAGCCTCGCGCTCGATGGCTTTGGAGCGAATTGTTGATGCATTATCTGAAAGCCAATCAAGCCAAGGTGGCACTGCGTAAGCAGAACCTTTACATGGTTCTAATCGTCCCCGACGCTGCTGAGCACCTGACCTTCAGGTCTTAAGGCAGCTTAAGTAACAGGAGCCTCGATAAGCTGATGGCGCTAAAGGTAGGAAACAGCGATTTTATCCCCTTGATTTTCGCTGCTGATATTAATGTCTACAGTCTTGCACGAGCCTTTCACGAGCAGTACGGCATTGTTTCTGCCGGATACGGTATGGCAGCAGCAGGGCCGATCAATCACACCAGCATTATTGATTACACTCCGGTTGAGCGAGCTGATCAACCTGATGTGTTGCCTGGACTGGTGACTGACTTTGCCCAGAAGCATTCCGACCAGAAGATTTTGGTGTTTGGCTGTGGTGATAATTATGTTCAGCGTATCAGCATGGCTAGGCACGATTTTCCGGACAATGTGATTGCGCCATATGTCGAATATGACGACATCTATCGGCTGGCAAGCAAGCAGAGTTTTTATACACTCTGCGACAGGTATGGTATTGAGCATCCGGCGACTTTTGTCTACCGTGAGCAGATGGGTGGTCAGCTGGAGCTTGACTTCGATGCGCCATATATCGTCAAGCCGACCAGTAGTGTGACTTGGTGGGAGAACGCCTTTGAAGGGCAGCGCAAGGTGCATCTGGTGCATGATATTAACGAGCTGAAAACCCTGTTGTCAACCATCTATGCTCATGGTTATCCGGATGAGATGATTATTCAGGAGTATATTCCTGGTGGGGACTCGAATCTTCATGTGCTGACCCAGTATTTCGATGGTCATGGTGTGTTGCGCATGAGCGGTGCTGGGCGGGTGCTGCTGGAGGAGCATACGGCGCACGGTATCGGTAACAGTGCGGTTATCGTCAGCGAGGATCTGCCGGAGCTGCCTGAGCAGCTGGCTGGCCTAATGACCGGCGAGGGCTTTCGCGGCTTTGCCTGCTTTGATATCAAGTACGACCATCGTGATGGTCGCTATAAGGTTTTCGAGGTCAACACCCGACAGGGGCGTGGTCACTACTATGTAACCGGATCGGGGCTGAATGTTGCGCGCTTTGTCGTCGAAGACCTGGTCTACGGACGGCAGTTAGAGCCAGAGCTTTCGATTCGCGAGCCGTTTCTTTGGCATGTGACTCCTGCCAGTGTTGCCAGGCAGGTAGCTGAAGAAGCGGGGTTACTGGAGCATATCGACTACCTGCTGCGCAATAACCGCAGTGGAAATCCGCTGGATTATCATGCTGACAGAAACGTTAAGCGGTCGCTTTGGCTGGCAAAATACACCAGACAGCAACACCTTCGTTATCAAGAGTACAAACAAGGGGGCGCACTTGTCTGATCAGGTCAATCGTTACTTATTGCCGATTTCGATTGCTGAGCTGGTTCAGCGTCTGGAGCAAGCCGGCGAGCTGGTGCAGGTAGTCGGCTTGACTGATGAGTCTGCTGGGTTGGTTCCGCAGCATCTGAGCTACGATTCACGCGATGTGCTGCCTGATACATTGTTTTTCTGCAAAGGCGCAGGCTTCAAGCAGGAGTACCTGGCAGCTGCGATAGCGCAGGGCGCGATAGCCTACATCAGTGAGACTCTCTATCAGACCGAGCAGATACCTGTGCTTCAAGTCAAGGATGCCACCCGAGCCATGGCGCTTGTAGCGTCCTGGTACTACGCAGACGTCCTCCGGCAACTGACCCTGATCGGCGTGACTGGCACCAAGGGCAAGTCAACTACCGTCTACTTCATCAAATCGATCCTCGACAGCTGGATGGCATCTCTTGGACAACCTGAAACCGCGATTCTTTCAAGCATCGACAACTACGATGGCGTGATACTTGAAGAAAGCCACCTGACTACCAAAGAAAGCCTTGACCTCTACCGCCATTTCACAAATGCCGTTTCAAGTGGCATTCGCTACCTGTCGATGGAAGTCTCATCGCAGGCTCTGCGCTATAACCGCGTTGCTCATGTTTTCTTCACAGTCAGCTGCTTCACCAATTTCGGACTCGATCACATCTCAGATATCGAGCATCACGACATGGAAGACTACCTGTCAGCCAAACTGCTGATTTTCAACCAGAGTCAAACCACCTGCGTGAACACCCAGACGGCAGAAGCCGAGCGCGTACTTGCGGCAGCAGTACAGGCTGACCGGCTGATCACCTATGGCTGGGACAATGAAGCCGAGGTATTCGCAATCGACCACAGCGACGCAGGCGGAAGCCGGTTTTCCGCCAGTGTTTTTGGCGAGCAAAAAAACTACAAACTCGGTCTTGCCGGCCTGTTCAATGTCGAAAACGCTCTCGCAGCTATCTCGGTCGCATCTACGCTCGGCGTTCCTGCAGAGCACATTGAAAAAGGTCTCGAAGCCGCGCGCGTGCCAGGCCGTATGGAACCATTCGAAACCCCCGACGGCAAACTGGTTTTAGTCGACTACGCCCACAATCTGATGAGTTTCGAAGCCCTGTTCGCCGCTATTAAAACCTCATATGCAGAAAGCTATATCGCAATCGTCTTCGGCTGCCCGGGCTACAAGGCTCTCGACCGCCGCCACGATCTGGGCATGGTCTCTGGACGCGATGCCGACGACGTGGTCCTGACCGAAGAAGACGCTGGAGCCGAGCCCCTCGCTGACATCTGTGCCGACATCGCTCAGCACGTCCGCGCCCAGGGCAAAGAGCCCCGCATCATCTACGACCGCGAAGCAGCCATCCGCTCCGCCATCGACCTGGCACCTCCGGGAGCCGTGATTTTAGTCACTGGCAAAGGCCGAGAAACCCGACAAAAACGGGGTAAGGAGTACATCGAGGTCATAAGTGATGTCGAGATTGTCGAGAACTATATTAAAGAACAAAACCATGTGGATAAAACCTCCTCCGTGTGCATCCTGGGACTGGGTGTAACCGGAATGGGGTTAGTCAGGCATTTTCTAAACCTGCCAGAGCCGGTCAAGGTCGATGCCTACATAGACAAGATGAGCCAGGCGAACAAGCAGGCGATTGCCAGTCTGGCAGAGGAGTTCTTCTGCACAGAATGGGAAGAGGTTGAAAGCCGACTTGATACCGACCAGATTATCGAAGTCGAGATCAGACAGACCCACTATCTTCGAATCATTGTCAGCAACAGCGTGCTGCAGCACTATCCGCTAGGTGTTGCGAGTCCGGGCATCAAGCCGCACTATCCGATCTTCGTCAGCGCTCTTGAAAACTGCGACGAGTTAATCGGTGAGCCTGAGCTGGCTTTTCGGATCTCACCAGAGCGTTGGCTGGCTGTGACCGGAACCAATGGTAAGACCACGACCACCAGCCTGATAAACCACCTGATGCTTGTCAGTGGGCGGCAGTCTTCTGTAGCTGGAAACATCGGCCCGACACTGATAGATGCCGTTAACCAGCGTGAGGCAGATGACTGGTTGGCAGTTGAGCTTTCAAGCTACCAGCTGGCAAATTCGACCAGTATTGCTCCAGAAGCTGCTGTGCTGCTGAATATCACTCCTGACCATTTGGATTGGCATGGCAGTTTTGAGGCATATTACGCAGCCAAGATGCTGATATTCGCTCATCTACCAGCTGATGCGCCCATAGTGATTGATGCTGTCAGTGAGATTGGCCGAGAGACTATTGTTATTGCTCGTCAGGCCGGGAAGCGGGTTATTGGGCTGGGAATCTCGCCTGAGCAGGCAGCTGCTGCTTTTACCGGGTTTGCTCCAGCAGAAATGGCTTGGGTTGACGAGGATGGCTACCTCACGCTGCTGATTGCTGACGAAACATTAAGGGTTCTGCCTGCCAATGAGCTCTTGATAAAGGGAGTCCATAACAACCTGAACGCTCTGGCTGCAGCTGCAGTCGCATACTGCATTGAGGTCAGTTGCGATGACATCAAGTACGGGCTGAGCAGCTTTAAGGCTTTGGAACACCGCATTGAACCAGCTGGTGAAATCGAAGGCGTTTCTTTTTATAACGACTCCAAGGCAACGAACCCGGAGGCGACTTTGATGGCGCTTTCGGCCTTTGAGCAAGGCAAGATAATTCTGATGTTGGGCGGTGACGACAAGGGAACCGACCTGACCGACCTGGTAGAGCGATCGCTCGAATGCTGCAAAACGGTAATCTGCTACGGCCAAGCCAAAGATAGATTCCTGGCTGCGTTTGCAGCTGCTCAGGCAGAGGCAAATCAGGCAGAATCAGGATGCTTGCTTTACTCAGCCATCAATATGCAGGCTGCCTTTGAGCTGGCTGTCAGCCAAGCTAACAAAGGGGACGTTATTCTACTTTCACCGGCGTGTGCATCGTTTGATGAGTTCAACAACTTTGAAGAGCGCGGACAGGTATTCAAGCAGTATGCCTCCGCCTTGGTTGAAGAAAGCAGGAAGGCAAAGTTTGAGATTTCTTTGTATCCAGCGGTCATAGACCTGCCTTCAGATAGTGGAGGCGGCTAAGTGAGAGCCTTTTTTATCCTACCGGCAATGGAGGCAACTGGATGAGAGTCGTTATCACAGCCGGTGGAACCGCCGGTCACGTAAACCCCGCATTGGCGGTTGCCAGGGCGTTGATTGCGCATGGTGTAGAAATACTCTACGCAGGCACTCCGAACAGTTTCGAAGAACGGCTGGTTGCAGCAGCGGGCATTTCCTTCACTGGCTTTTTCTCAAAAGGCTTCAATCGTCGCAAGCCCTGGACGCTGGTTGTAACGGCATTTAAGTTGCTGAACAGCCGAAGCCAGGCAAAGCGCTGGCTGAAGAGCGTCTCACCCGATGTTGTGGTCGCCTTCGGTGGCTATGCCAGTCTACCGGTTGCACTGGCAGCGAACAGCCTGGGGCTACCGGTTCTGGTTCATGAACAGAACGCTCGCCCTGGCTTGGCAAATAAACTACTGGCGAAAAAGGCTGCTATTCTGGCAATCAGCGATGAGCGGGCGATAACAGGATTTCATCCGAAAGCCAACACTATTGTTACCGGCAACCCGCTGCGTGAAGAACTGTTCGGTATCGACCCAGCTGAAGCCAGGCAGGAGCTCGGCTTCTCGCTTAGGGCATCCGTGCTTTTGATATTCGGTGGTAGCCTGGGAGCACATCATGTCAACCAGGCAGCCTTGGCTCTGGCAAAAACCTTATTGGCAGAGTGCGAGAGCCTCGAGGTTCTTCATGTGACCGGAGCAAACGACTATGCCTGGGCAACAGAACTCGCAAAGCAGATCGAGCTTCCGACTGACCGCTGGCAAATCGTAGAGTATTGCTACCAAATGGGGCAGGCTTACGCCGCCGCGGACCTGGTCTTATCCAGAGCTGGCGCAACCAGTTTGGCTGAGCTGACCGCTTTGGGCAAGGCTTCATTATTGATTCCGTATCCATATGCCGCTGCGGACGAGCAGACCGCAAACGCCGAGCGGCTGGCAGCATCCGGAGCAGCGCTGGTTTGGCCAGACAACCAGCTGGAACAACCAGAATTCGGTGAATTATTGCTGAAGCTGCTTAACTCTGCGGATATGCGTAGCGAAATAGCCGAAAAGGCCGCTATACTTGGTAAACCAGAAGCAACAGAGATGATTGCCCAATTGGTGATAGGCTTGGCAAATGACAGCCAGGTTGTAATTTGAGAAAGGTCGCGAACAAAGGTCAAGCAGCTATGTGACCGGGCAGGTGCTTAAAGCCGGAGGAGTAGAAGCAGACAGCTCCACAGACCAGCGTGACAAAGCGGCACAGCCAGCGTGTAACCATATAGCACAGTAGCGCAGCTGGCGTGCAATGAGAGAAACGAACAGCCTTGTCAGAGAGCAAGCGTATACATTTTATCGGCATCGCCGGATCAGGTATGAGCGGCTTGGCGCTTGTCGCCCAGGCGCAAGGTCACAAGGTCAGTGGATCTGATCGGCAACCGTCCCGCTACCTGGAAGCCGTCATTGCAAGTGGAGCCGAGGTTCAGCTTGACCAAGGCGCGCACAATATCACCGACGACATCGATATTGTGGTTGCCTCCGCTGCCATTCGAGATAATAACGAAGAGCTTATCGCTGCCCGTGAAAAAGGCTACGAGGTCTGGCATCGCGCGCGAATGCTGGCATGGCTCGGCCAGAACCAGCGCACCTTGGC
This sequence comes from Coriobacteriia bacterium, assembly GCA_009781525.1. Lineage (GTDB taxonomy): Bacteria > Actinomycetota > Coriobacteriia > Coriobacteriales > UBA8131 > WQXZ01. The sequence continues at coordinate 14,219 of WQXZ01000008.1, forward strand.
AGTGGCAGGAACCCACGGCAAAACCACAACATCGTCGATGCTGGCAACCACACTTGACGGGCTAGGCGCAGACCCCAGCTTTGTCATCGGCGGAGTGCTGGCTGGCTTTAATGCCACCGCCAGGCACGGCACTGGAGCAGACTACGTGGTCGAAGCCGACGAATCGGATGAGTCTTTCACGATGCTCAGTCCAGAAGCAATCATCATCACCAACATCGACATGGATCATCTTGACCACTTTGATTCGATTGATGATATCAATCTGGCTTTTATCCACTTTATTGACATACTGAGCACCGATGGATTGTTGGTTTACTGTGCAGACGATGAGGGTCTGACCCAGATTGCCGAACAAAGTGGCAAACGTCGGGTCTCGTATGGCTTCGCCGAACAGGCTGACTATCGCTGCCAGGCGATTAACGGGCAGTTATTCATAGTTAGCTGCAAGTACGGCGAAGTCAGCCTCAGGCTGCCAAACTCTCCTGGGCGGCACAATATGCAAAATGCCACAGCTGTGCTGGCGCTGCTGTCCGAGCTGGGTCACCCCATCGACAGTGCTGCTGCGATACTGGCAACCTTTGCCGGCGTCGGCCGCCGCTTCGAGATCATTGGCGAGCATCACGACATCCAGGTAGTCGACGACTACGGACACCACCCAACTGAGATCCGAGCCACCCTGGCTGCTGCCCGCGGAGCCAGCTACAACAGGGTGCACCTGCTATTTCAGCCACACCGCTATACACGCACCAGTCGCCTTTTCGACCAATTCGTCGATGCCTTCACCGATGCCGATAGCCTGACTATGCTTGATCTGTATTCAGCGGGAGAAGACCTCATTTCCGGGGTTTCAAGTCAGTCTCTGATCGAGGCGATCAACAACAAATACCCTGAATGCAATGCCTGCTTGGTCAGTGCTGAGAGTGCTGCAGAGCATATGGTGAACCTGGCTGCGCCAGGTGATGTGATTATCACTCTCGGCGCTGGTGACATCACCAACATCGCACCATTGATAGTTGATGAGCTTCTACTCAGCCAGATAGCTGAACCACTGATTGTGGGTGGATCTGAGCCGGAAACCCCAAGCCAAACAGCAAAGTCGCAGGCTGCTGTTATAGCAGCAGCAACCGGAAGTTGGGCACGCATCGGGGGCGGGTGGTCTGCTCCCATTTTTGAAGCATACTGTGAGCTGGAAGGCTCGATTTCAGGCAGATTGGCTATGAACGAGCCGATGGCCAGACACACCAGTTTTCGCATCGGTGGGCCTGCTGGCTTATATATAGAATGTGCATCGTTATCCGACTTGAAGACCGCACTACATGTGATCAGGCGATACGATCTGTCCTGGGTGGTTGTTGGTAAGGGGACAAACCTACTGGTTGCGGATCGCGGCTTTGAGGGAGCGGTGCTGACACTTGGCAAGGAATTCAAGACTTTCAGCTTTCCCAGTATCGATGATGAGGCTGCCGACGAATATTGTAGAGAGCGACTGAACAGCGAAAATGCTGCAAATCCGAGTGAGCTAGTTGTTGCTGGTGCTGGTGTTCTACTAGGCAATCTGGTGCAGAACGCTTTTAAAAACGGCTATTCCGGCTTGGAATTCGCTGTTGGGATTCCTGGCACTTTGGGTGGTGCTGTTTATATGAATGCAGGTAGTGCAGATGAATGGATCAGCCAGATAATCAGTTCGGTTCTGATTCTTAAAAGCGATGGTAGCCTGGTACGATACGCTGCGTATGATCTGCCTTGGGCGTATCGGTCAAGCGGGATCGAGCGCGGGGATATAGTACTTGAGGCTGAGCTAATCGTACAGCGTGGTAACACTGGTCACATCCGAGCGCGAATGGAAGGTATCATGAAGCGTCGGCAAAGAAGCCAGCCGTTATCAAAGCCGAATGCTGGTAGTGTTTTCAAGAACCCGGATGGAGCATCTGCAGGGCAGTTAATCGACGCTCTGGGCATGAAGGGGTTAAGTCATGGTGGAGCTTCGATTTCTGATGTACATGCTAATTTCATCGTCAATGATGGTTCAGCGTCAGCAGAGGATGTTATATTTTTGATTCAGGAGGCTAGGAAAAAGGTTCGCGAGATTTATGGATTCGAACTACAGACAGAGATCAGGTTCATCGGCTTCTGACCGTCGGCGCAGTCGCGCTTCAGATCAGCGTGTCGATAGGCGAGAGGGCGCACGCAACGAAAAGCAGCAAGAGCCAGGTGCTGCTGAGAGCCGCAAGAGACGGTCGCAGCCCGAAAGTCAGGCATCTGCTTTGGGGCGAAGACCTGCCTCCTCCAGCCAATCACGCAACAGTAATAATTCAAGTAGCCGGAGGTCTACGTCAAGTCAGACCAGGCAAAGACAGTCTGATTCGGCGAGAAGCAGTAGCCAGAGACGTGATGCTGCAGCTGATACAAGGCGGAGCACCAGGCGGCAGATGGTCGAATACGATCAGATTGCAACGAACGATTTACAGCACAGAGAGCAGAGCCGTGATCCTTACCTGCGATCAGCTCGTCGCATCAGGGAGTCTGACTCAACGCGGGCACTATCAGAGTCAAGCGGTAATCGCACTCAGAGCAGGTCAGGCAGACGCTACTCATCAGATTCGGCACCGCAATCGAGTGCGCAAAGCGGGGAGCGCAGGTCAAGTGAGGTAACAGGAAGAACTGTTCGCAACCAACGCAAGCAGCATGCTGCAAGGCCTAAACAAGCCCTACGACGGAGTAGAATCATTGCTGGATTAGTCAGCACCATAATACTGACTGTCGTTGCAGTCATTGTCTATTTCTCACCTGCATTTCAAATCAAGTCAGTCGAGGTTTTAGGTGGCTGGCATCTGAATTCAAGCCATCTTACCGAACTGGCTCAGATTCCGGCAAATACAACACTGCTTCGCCTTGATACTCGTGATGTTGCAGAGCGTGTTGCGTTGGATCCATGGGTTGCAGAGGTCAAGATCAGTCGGGAGTTTCCATCAACGCTGACTGTGTCGATCGTCGAGCGACAACCTGCAGCCATGGTTGTTTTGGCTGGAGCAGACACAACGACTGGGAGGGGAGTCTGGATACTGGCAAGTGACGGAGTCTGGTTGGGTGAGGTAATCAGTATCGACCAGGACACCCATGGAATCGAAAGCTCACAGCTGGTACGGATCATCGATGTCCCTGATACGCTGCTGCCGGTTGCGGGGCAGACGGCAGAAGACCCGAGCATTACCAACGCGCTTGCCATCGCTGTCGGTATCAGCACTCCGATGAAGGCAATGGTTGACTATATCTCTGCGCCTAGTGTTGTGCAGACCACGCTTTATCTGAGCAACAATGTCGAGGTGGTTTTCGGCAGCGCCGATGATGTCAGTGCAAAGGAAGCTGTCATCAACCAGCTGATAGCTGAGTATGGCCCAGGTCTTCAGAGAATCAATGTGCGTGTAGTCAACCGTCCAACCATCCGCACTACTTCAACGCCGAATTCTGACTAGATTCAAGGACTGCTACTCACCTTTTGCACGAAGCCTGGTTTTATCCCGATGATCCGTTTTCTTGGAAGAGTCGATAGTATGCTTTCTGTGATTCACACTGGGCATTTATACGAATCTCGTTTAGGTGGTTGTACTCTCGGGTTGCGATCGAGACTATTTCTGGGCTGATGCTTCCTCGCTCAGCAATGTGATTTAGATTGCCGATGATCACGTCTTTTGAGAGTCCCAGGCGGTAGGGGCGGTCTTCAGCCATTGCTGTGAACATGTCTGCGCATGCCATTGTCTGTGATAGCGGGTTGAACTCGATGCCACTCGCACCAAAGGGGTAGCCGCTACCGTCCATGCGCTCGTGGTGGTGAGATGCCCAGACTGCGATGTTCTCAAGCCCGTGGATCGAGCCTAGAACCGCATAGGTGTAGTAGGCATGGCGTTTGACGATGTTGAACTCCTCGGCGTTCAGTCTTGTTGGCTTTTCCAGTATGCGGTTCGGTACAGTGATCTTTCCCAGGTCATGCAGCCAACCGCTGATTGTTATCAACTCGCACTGATGATCTGAAAATCCTGATAGTCTTGCCATTTCGGTAGCAACTGCAGCGACACCATTGGAGTGACTAGAGGTAAAAGGGCTGCGGAAGTCTATCAATCCACAGATCACCCTGGCGAAACTGGTCAGTGTTTCGATACTAAATGATTCTTGCGCAAAATTGATCCGCTTCAGAAGAGCTGAGTGGATGACTGCATCTGATACTTCGATCCAGAAGAAGTCTTCGCGTGCCAGGTTATGAAAAGCTGCGAGAACCTTCGGATGGTAGTTATGTGCAGAAGCTGAGACTAAAGAGACGATATCGCGCACCTGACCGAGAATTTCGGACTGGTCGTCAATCAGCAGTGACACTCGGAATGCAAGGTTGATAATGTAGCTTCCCAAAGGGACATCGTGCGACGGATCATATGGAGCGTGATGAAAGCAGATCAGCTTGGCTGCTTGCGCCAAGGGTTGAAACCCGGCCAATAGCTTTGCACCCAGACTGGCATAGTAACTGAGCCGATCACTACTCTCTCGCAGCAAAGCGCGAACACGGTCTTCGAGCGAGAAAGCACCGATGTCATGTAGCTTTGCTGCCAGCACGATGTCTTGAATCTCACTTTCAGGAAGACAGAGTTTCTGCGCGATACGCCAACTTATGTAGGCAACCTTCTTATGATGGTCAACCAGTGTCGGTGCGCCAAGATCAAGTGTTTCTGAGATAGCGTCTACAAAGCCATAAAACGATACCGAGTGATCGATTCCCATACCGCCCCCTTAAGCAGATTCGGATACCAATAGCACGGATAGTACCATATGAGGCGGGAATTTGGTTATTATCGCGCGAAGAGTGTATAAAGCATATATTAATGCAACCGAAAAGGTGCTAAATGCTGTCTTCGGTATTCTGATGGGATCTGGTGATCCGCCACACGCGCCACGCTCCGCCTGCCGCCGCGCCACGCCTGCCCGACCCACCACCCGCCACCTGCCTGTCGCCGTGACCCGCCCGAGCCACCACCCGCCGCGCCCAACCCCCGACCTACCACCCGCGCCCGACCCGCCCGACCCACCACCCGCGTCAAAAAATCCGAGTTGATGGCAGAGATTGACGATTGTGGTGATTTTTATGCTTGAATCGCCATGCGGAATTCCGAGCACTTTCACGAGTAAGGCTCTGACCTGCATGTTTGCATTGTGTGCCTTCAGCTTGGCGACGAAGACTGCTGTGTTTTAGCGGTAGAATCGCCACAATCGTCAATCTCTGCCGTCAACTCGGATTTTTTGACGCGGGGGATTTGGAGACCCGCCTGTCACCGGGATTTGTCGCCGCGCCCCACCCGCCTGCCACCCGCCTGCCGCCGCGCCCCGCCCTCCTCAGCCGCCTCCGCACCCCACCCGCCGTGACCCTCCTGCCGCCGACGCACTGCCAGCGACGATGTTGGCAAAGTGAGTAGCGAATGCCAAGGCTAACCTCGAAGCATCGCAGTATCTTGCCAATCAAACAACAGCAGGCAAACGGCAAACGTGCTGTTAAAGCTGCCTGTGTTACAATTTCTCCATTAATTCAAAACAGTGTGATCTTATCCACATTGTTTGCGTCAATGAACAGAGAGAAACCGATGTCATTCTTTGATGATCTGTTTAATCAATGGAGCATCGATATGGCCATCGACCTTGGAACAGCTAATACTCTTGTAGCGATTCCTGGTGAGGGCATCGTGCTTAATGAACCTTCGGTCGTGGCTATCGACACCGAAGCCAACCGGGTGCTTTCGGTTGGTACCGAAGCTCGCGAGATGATCGGTAGAAACCCTGGAAACATCTCCGTAGAGAAACCGCTATCAGATGGTGTTATCGCTGACTATGATGTCACCGAAGCCATGCTTTCGTATTTCATCCAGAAGGCCAGCCCGCGTTCGCGGTTCTGGCAGCCTAAACCCCGTATTGTTATCTGTATTCCCTGCGGAGTTACCTCAGTCGAGAAGCGCGCTGTTTTTGAGGCCACGATCCAGGCTGGTGCGCGTCAGGCTTTTCTGATTGAAGAGCCGATGGCGGCAGCTATCGGTGCCGGGTTGCCAGTCGAAGAACCAACCGGTTCGATGGTAGTCGATATCGGCGGCGGTACGACAGAGATCGCTGTTATATCGCTGGGTGGAATAGTGACCTCGAACTCGATCAGGGTTGCTGGTAATGAGTTCGACGAGGCGGTAGCCAGGCATATCCGCGAGGTCTACGGTTTGAATATCGGGGTGCGCACTGCTGAAGACATCAAGATCGCTATCGGCAGCGCGATGCCCATTGCGACAGGTGAGCTTGATATGGAGATCTCAGGCAGAGACCTCTCCACCAATCTACCTCGCAGCGAGGTAATTCAGTCCGAGGACGTTCGTGAGGGAATCAAAGGTCCGCTGCAAGACATCCTGATTGCTATTAAAGAGACCTTCTTAGAGACAGACCCTGACCTGGCAGGGGATATCATTCGAAACGGAGTATTGTTAACCGGTGGCGGCGGCATGCTTAGAATGCTGGATACCTACCTGACCAATGAGCTGGAGGTTCCGGTTTATGCCTCTGATACAGCATTCACCAACGTCGTCGTTGGCTGCGTGCGAGCCCTTGAGAACCCCCAGGCGCTGCAGCGCTCCTATACTCAGCGGTAATACCAGTTACACGTATCCGAGAATGGTCTGATGGTAAACTCCGGACGACAACTCAGGCAGAACAGGCCAAGCAATTCATCACGTGGTCCTCAGGCGACCGCTCTGATGGTTGCCTGCTGCCTGCTTTCGATAATATCGATGACGGTTTGGGTGCGCGAAGGTGAATCCGGCGTTCTACATCGAACCCGCGACACCTTTTCCGTTATTACTGCACCGATCCAGTCTTTGGGGTACTCAATGACAACACCGGCACGAGCTCTGAGCCATGCCTTTGACAGCAATGATCTGTCAGCGAGCGAGATCGATGCGATTCTTGCTGAGAATGCTCATCTACGCTCGGAGGTGATTCGGCTGCAAGAATACGAGCAGGAGTCAAAGCGACTTTCCGACCTGATGGACATAGTCGATGTCTACGGCCTGGAATCGGTCGGGGCTCGCGTAATCAGTCGCAGTACCGATCCATGGAATCGCACTATCATCATCAACAAGGGTACAGCTGCCGGGGTTCGCGTCGGAATGCCAGTCATGAGCGTGAATGGCATTATCGGGCGTGTTGAAAGCTCCGGATCTAGCAGTTCTGTTGTGCGCCTGATCACCGACCAGAACAGTAGCGTAGCTGTGTTTTTACAAGGCTCACGCACCGATGGAATGCTGGTCGGCTCACCCGACGGAACCCTCTATCTGCGCTACATCGGCTTAGACACTTTCGTCGAACCAGGAATGACTGTGGTCACAAGCGGTTTGGGGGGCGTTTATCCCAAGGGAATCCCTGTGGGAACCGTGCAAAGCGTGGAGTGGCTGCCTTCGGACATCTACCGAACCATTGTGGTCAAACCACTCGATC
>WQXZ01000009.1 GCA_009781525.1 Coriobacteriia bacterium
GAAGGGGAGTAGCAATGAAAGCAATCATTCCTGCAGCTGGCTTGGGAACACGATTTTTGCCAGCTACCAAGTCAGTTCCGAAAGAGATGCTGCCTGTACTTGATAAACCGACTATCCAGTACATTATCGAGGAAGCCCAGGCGGCTGGTGCTGATGAGATCATCATCGTTAACAGCCTGACAAAGCCAGCAATCGAAGCGCACTTCGATCAAGACGAGGCCTTGGTTGAACTGCTTGAGAGCACCGACAGGTATGAGTATGCAGCCAAGGTCAAGGCAGCATCAGACTTGCCGGTATCCTATGTCATCCAGGAGCAGCAACTCGGCCTTGGCCATGCTGTGTATTGTGCAGCAGAGAAGATAATTCAGAGCAACGAGCCCTTTTTTGTGTTACTTGGCGATGTGATAGTGCCGGATAATGCCATGCTTACCCAGATGCTGCAGGTCTCAGAGGCTCACAATGGAGCAAGTGTGATCGCGGTAATACAGGTACCTGATGAAGAGACCGGTCGTTTTGGTATCATCGCAGGTGAAGACCTTTCTGGGTTTGGCGAGCCTAACGTCTGGCACATCACGGGAATGGTCGAGAAGCCGAAAAGTAACCCACCATCTAATCTGGCAATATTCGGCAGATACCTTCTCTCACCAAACATCATGCAGATACTGGCAAACACAAAACCAGGCGCTGGTGGTGAGATTCAGCTGACTGACGCAATGATCGAACTCCTTCAAAACGAAGAGGTCTATGCCTTGGTTATAAACGCGGAAGATGGTTTTGACGTGGGTACGATTTCCAATTGGATACTGGCAAATGTAATGATGGCTGCAAGAGATGCCGAATACCTTGGGTTAATCAGGCAATTATCCAGTGTTCTGCGCTCAGATAGTTAGTAATACTACTTCACAGCTTGTTGTCAGGAATACTTTTACTGCGGTTTCGTGGTAACCTATCGCATTGACATTAGCTAAACAGTTTCGAGGGTCTTATAGATGCTCGCCAGACAGCTCGGCTGCCGATGGATCTGACTTGGAGGTAACACAGTGAAAATTCCAGTAATGGTAGCGATAAAGTTCTTGGGTCTTGGAGTGCCCGAACTAGTACTGATTCTTCTTGTCGCACTTGTGATCTTCGGGCCGAAGAATCTACCGAAACTCGGTGAGACTTTAGGTAAGACTGTCAGAGGTGTGCGCGAAGGCATGGAGGGTAAAGAGCTGGAGGAAGCGGAGGTTGTCGAAACCCGCGAGAGCACCCCTGTTGCCACTAACGCAAGTGAGACAAAGATCGAATACGTCGATGATGATGATGATGAGTATGAGGAAGTCGTGATTCGAAGAAAGAAAGCAAAACCTGGCGATAGCTAGAGGTTCTTGCTTTTTGACGACGTGGTTATAAGAAAAAAGAAAGCCACGTCGTCTTGAATAATCTGCGTCTTTCAAGATGCCATTCGTCGTGGAGGAGCAATCATGGCAAAAGAAATCATTTTAACTTCAGAGGGAAAAGAGAAGCTTGAAGCCGAACTGCTTGAGCTTGAGACCGTTAGGCGTATAGAAATCGGAAACCGGATCCGAGTTGCCAGAGAATTCGGCGATATATCGGAGAACTCCGAGTACGACGATGCAAAGAACGAGCAAGCTCGTATCGAAGGTCGGATAACCGAAATCAGCCAGATCCTGGCAAATGCTTCTTTGGTAGAACTGCCAAAGCGCCAGAGCAGAGTAGTCGTGGGCAGTAATGTCACTGTGCAGATGGATGATGGTACAGAACGCCGTTTAACGATAGTTGATGCTGCTGAGGCAGATTCATCCAGTGGCCGTATTTCGCACGAATCGCCTGTAGGAGCGGCACTGCTTAACCACAAGAAAGGTGACACTGTGCAGTTCGAAGCACCCAATGGTAAGACCATGCAGCTAAATATCCTTAAACTGGGCTAACCAGAATAATGTACATAGAAGGTCAACGACCATAAGACAGGTAAACAATGACTGACACAATAGGTCCTAAAAACGAGCTGCCTGACATAGCAGAGCAGGGCTCAGGCGAGCTAAATGATAAGCAACTTCTGACCGAGCGAGATATCAGAGCAGCCAAAAGGCAACGACTGATCGATTCAGGTGCTGACCCGTACGGCCAGGGCCTGACGATCACTGACTATATCTCTGAGCTTGAGGCAAGATATATAGACTTGGAGAGTAGTGTTAATACAGAAGATATCGTAACCATTGCCGGTCGCATAATGGCAATCCGCGACCAAGGCGGATTGATGTTCATTGTTGTACGCGACTCTACATCAGAGATCCAACTATTCATCCAGGCTAATGCTATCGGCGACGAAATCTTTGCCTATGCGAAGGATCTGGATATCGGTGACTGGGTAAGCGCAACCGGTGTAATCGTTCGCACCAGGCGAGGGCAGCTCTCTGTTGCTCCAACTGAGGTCACGCTTCAGTCTAAGGCACTACGACCACTACCGGAGAAATACCACGGACTGTCTGACAAAGAAACCCGCTACCGCCAACGCTACGTTGACCTGATTGTCAACCCAGAGATACGTACTGCTTTTGAGAAAAGATTCGCCATTATCACAGCATTGCGTGAAGTGGCACATAAATACGGTTACATCGAGGTCGAAACGCCGATGCTCCATGCGATTCCAGGTGGTGCGACAGCAAGGCCTTTTATCACCCACCACAATGCACTATCCCGTGATTTCTATCTTCGCGTTGCTCCAGAACTCCACCTCAAACGCCTTCTGGTTGGTGGTTTTGAGCGGGTATTCGAAATCAATCGTTGCTTCCGTAACGAAGGTATGGATCAGACCCACAACCCGGAATTTACCACATTTGAAGCCTACCAGGCCTATGGTGACATGAGGAGTATGCAGGCGTTGACCCGCGAGTTGATCCAGCATGCATGTATGGTGGCTAACGGCACATTGCAGATCACCTATCAGGGACATGAGATCGACCTATCTGGGGAGTGGGAGTCCCGCACGATGATCGACTTGGTCAGCGAAGCTGCTGGTGAAGAAATCTCATTCAACAGAACGCTTACAGAACTGAAAATCTTAGCGAACCATTATCAGATTTCCTTACAAGACTCTTGGGGGAAAGGTAAAATAATCGTCGAATTGTACGAGAAATTGGTTGAAGGAAATCTTGTGCAGCCGGTTTTTGTCACCGAACACCCTTTGGAGACATCTCCCTTGGCAAAACAAAAGGCAGATGACTCTAATGTGACCGATCGTTTTGAGCTACTGATCTGTGGCTCTGAGTATGCCAACGCCTTCTCTGAGCTCAATGATCCGGTTGAGCAACGCAGGCGATTCGAAGCTCAGGCAACTGCGAAAGCAGCAGGTGACGATGAAGCTATGGGCTTTGATGAAGACTACATCAGGGCACTTGAGTATGGTATGCCACCGGCAGGAGGCATGGGTCTTGGCATCGACCGTCTAGCAATGCTGCTGACAGACTCAGCATCGATAAGAGATGTGTTGCTGTTTCCTCACATGCGCGATGAGGTTCAACCGATCGATCGACTGTCAGAAAGCTTTATGGCAGAATAAAGGAGAAAACATGTCATTTGAACGTTTTACTGATATGGCAAGGGCTGTGGTTTTTGCCGCAGAAGTCGAAGCCAGAAACCTAAGCCTCTCCATGGTAGGAACAGAGAGCTTGCTTTTATCCCTATTAAATGAAACCCGGGGTGTCGCATACCAGGCGTTAAGCACTTTGGGGGTCACATACAAGGAGTTTCTCAGTCAGGTGCGCAACCTGACTGAAGAGCAGGAAGATGTTCCTGAAGAGAAGCTACCTTTTACCCCGCGGGCAAAGATCGTGCTTGAGCATGCGCTACGCGAGGCGATGAAACTGAGTGCGTCCCACATCGAAACCGAACACCTGCTGCTGGCTATTGCACGTGAAGGAAACGGTGTGGCGATCCAAGCGCTGAACCAGATGGGTATCGATGCCAGTATGCTGAGAGGCGCGATAAACGAGTTACTCCATAAGCCACAGGCAACCCATGGGGGACCTTATCCAACTGAAGATTACTATGATTCGGAGAGCTCCGGGATCCTTCAAGACTACGGCACCAATCTTACCGACCAGGCGAAGCTTGGTAGACTGGATCCAGTGGTTGGCCGTGAGCGTGAGATCGAACGTGTTATGCAGATTCTATCGCGTCGCTCCAAGAATAACCCCCTGTTGATTGGTGACCCGGGTGTCGGCAAGACCGCTATCGCAGAGGGACTTGCTCAGATGATCGCACAGGAGCAAGTACCGGATATCTTGCGGCACAAGCAACTGATTACCCTGGATGTCGCCGCTCTGGTGGCAGGCTCCAAATACCGCGGTGAGTTCGAAGAGCGGATGAAGCGTGTGGTTCGCGAAGTCAAGGATCGCGACGATGTGATTCTTTTCATCGACGAGATCCATACGATTATCGGCGCTGGTTCAGCTGAGGGATCGATTGATGCAGCAGCGATTCTCAAGCCACCTCTGTCACGCGGTGAGATACAGATCATCGGAGCTGCAACTACTGAAGAATACCGCAAGCATATCGAAAAGGATGCTGCTCTTGAGCGCCGCTTTCAGACAGTCACCATCAACGAACCTGATCACGATGCCGCAGTCAGGATCTTAGAGAGACTACGTGACCGCTACGAAGAGCACCACAACGTCCGGTTCACAGATGAAGCACTTGAGGCTGCTGTCACCTTGGCTGATCGCTATGTTCAGGACAGATACCTGCCTGATAAGGCAATCGATGTCCTTGATGAGGCTGGTGCCAGAATGCGTATCAGAAACATGACGATACCGACTGCCCTGCAAGAGATCGACAGCCGCATCCGTCAGGTGCGTCACGAAAAAGACACTGCCATTGCAGAGGAAGACTACGAAAAAGCAGGATCCCTGCGTGATCAGGAGCACAAACTTGTTGCCGAGCGCTCCACAATGGAAGACGAATGGCGGCAGGATTCGTCAAAGAATATGGCTGTTGTCGGAGTGTCTGAAATCGCAGACATCATATCGATGTCAACCGGTGTCCCGGTAGCCGACCTGACCGAGGCTGAGACCGAGAAACTGATCCGGATGGAAGAAGCCATCCATGAGCGTATCATCGGCCAGGACGAAGCAGTCAACGCTGTCTCCAAAGCCATTCGCCGTTCGCGCGCTGGCTTGAAAGACCCGAAGCGTCCAGCTGGATCATTCATCTTCCTTGGTCCCTCCGGCGTTGGCAAGACCGAGCTTTCCAAGGCTTTAGCAGAGTTTCTGTTCAACACAGAAGAAGCCCTGCTTTCGTTTGATATGAGTGAATATATGGAGAAACACACGGTTTCTCGCTTGGTCGGATCTCCTCCTGGATATGTTGGTTATGATGAAGGTGGTCAACTGACAAAAGCAGTCCGCCAGCGCCCATATTCGGTAATCCTCTTTGACGAAATTGAGAAGGCACATCCAGACGTTTTTAATATTCTGCTTCAGATACTTGAAGAGGGTCGTCTGACCGATGGACAGGGGCGGAAAGTCGATTTTCGTAACACCATCATTATCATGACATCAAATGTTGGCGCACGCGAGATTGCTCAGAGCTCACCGGTTGGATTCACCGGTGGAGGCTCACGCGGTCTCTCTGATGAAGAGATCAACAGCCGAGTGATGAGCGAGATGAAAAAGCTGTTCAGGCCGGAGTTCCTAAACCGTATCGATGAGATAATCGTCTTTAAGACTTTGACTGACGAGTGGATTGCTCAGATCGTTGAGCTGTTGGTATCTGATCTACGCGATCGTCTGATCGCTCAGAACATGAGTGTCGAACTAACAGATGCTGCCAAGCGACATATTGCCGACGAGGGTACTGATGCCGCCTTTGGCGCACGTCCACTGCGTCGTGCGATCCAGCGCCTGATCGAAGACCCGGTATCTGAGCAGGTATTGGCCGGCAAATTCTTACCTGGAACTATCATCCAGGTCGACTATGATGGAACCGCAATCGTTTTCGCAGGAGTCGAAGGCGAGATTCCCAAGCCGCGTCAGCGCACCAGCATCAAGCAGGAAGCAGAGATCATCACCAGCTTCTTCGGCGGGCGTAGTGGCGGGGGAGGTCTGGAGACCGATCCGTCTTATACACCGGATGACAGCTCTCCTGACCGACAGGATGCCTTGCTCTAATTAGCAGGCTGTACGAATAATGAACCGCCTGTTTTGATGGAGGAACAGGCGGTTTTTCTATGTGCAGAGCATGCTATAATTTTTGCTGTTCAGGCTTTTAACTTTACAGCCTGGTTTTACTGACAGACTGTAGCCTAAGATTATTCACCAGCAGTGAGGAGACAAAAATGACCCAACCAGTTGAAGGATGGTATCCAGACCCGAGTGGTGATGCTTCGAAGATCCGTTATTGGGATGGCACCAAATGGACAGAGCATGTACGTGAAAACACCACTGCTTCAGCCTATACCACATCAAGCAGTGCCTATACCAGTGCACCAACCACAACACCGAACGTGCCTGGGTATAACGCCTCTGGTGCATACCAGACACCGACCATGGTAAACCCCTATATGCAGACAGGCGCTCCAATAAAAGATAATCATAAGATGGCAAAAGCAGGTTTTCTTACTGCAATCATCGGCATGGCTGTGAGCGTAGTCTCACTCTTGGTCGGTGGCATGACCGCGTCGGCATTCTTTAGTATGCTTTGGTTGTTTAGTTATATAGCTACGATTCCAGCAATTATCATGAGCGCAATCGGCCTTCGTAGCTCAAAACGTGGTTTTGCTATTACCGGATTGGTGCTTGGCATCCTTGGCATCATAGCATTTATCGTTTTCATGATGATCGGCTTCGCTTACATACAGCAAAACGGGCTATACTGATTTTTTAGACCGCTTTGTAGTGAGTATATGAGCAGCTCAATGAACAGCACCACGATTGTTGAAGCCTTTTGGCCAGGAGCTTTATCTGCCAACCCCTCTACATCAGTGGTCATTGTTGCCGGTGGCAGTGGTGACCGCTTTTTAAACCCAAACGGAAAGCAGCTGCATAGAATACTCGGCAAGCCAGTGTTAACCTGGAGCGCCGAGGCATTCGATGCAGTTGCTGAGGTCGGTCAGATTATCATAGTTGCTCCGGAAGACAGAATCGAAGAGTACGTTTATGAGGCTATAGACGGCTACTCCTTTGTCACACCGATTGTGATGGCACCCTCCGGTGCTATCAGGCAGGAGTCATCTTTCTCTGGTCTGTCAGCAGTTGGTGATGAGTTCGAATTCATTGCCATACACGATGGAGCCCGTCCGCTGGTCACTCCCGATCTGATCGATAAGATGCTGACAGTGATCCGAGGCGACCTGGAGGTTGACGGAGCCGTTGTTGGCTATCCAGCTATCGACACTTTGAAACTGGTAAACGACCGGGTTATCCTTGGCACACCTGATCGCACACTGCTCTGGGTAGCTCAGACCCCTCAGATATTCCGAGCTCCAGTAATTCGCGAGGCACATGTCGCAGCGTTGTCTGAAGGATTCGTTGGCACCGATGACTCTTCTCTAGTTGAGCGGCTTGGCGGAAAAATGGTTCTTGTTCAAGGCCCACGGGATAATATCAAGATTACTGTGCCTGAAGATCGATTGTCTATTGAGGCAGCATTACTGGAGCGCGCACATGAACTTGACAGGTTAGCGTGATGTCTCTGAGAATAGGCCTTGGCTATGACGTGCATGCTTTTGCGCTTCCCGAAGCAAACCGACCTCTGATGCTGGGTGGTGTTAAAGTCGAACATGATAAGGGACTTTTGGGTCACTCTGATGCAGACGTACTTATCCACGCTATTGCGGATGCTATGCTGGGTGCTGCGAGGCTTGGGGATATCGGTCAGCATTTCCCAGATACTGATCCCACCTACCTGGGTGCTGACTCGTTAGAGTTACTCGCAAAGGTCAATGGACTGATAGCCGAGGCTGGTTTCAGCATTGTCGATATAGACTGCGTTATACAGGCAGAAAAGCCCAAGCTCGCTCCCTATCGTGAGCAAATGCGCAAGAAGTTGGCGAACTGCCTGGGAGTTGATATGGCTTCGATCGGTATCAAAGCTACGACTACTGAAGGCTTGGGTGCAATAGGCCGAGCTGAAGGAATTGCAGCGACTGCAGTAGCGTTATTGATAGGCAATAAGGAGAGCCATGCGTATCTATGACACTCTTTCACGTCGTAAGGTTGAGTTCGTACCACTTGTCGAAAAGGAAGTCGGTTTCTATACCTGCGGACCGACTGTCTATAATCATATTCACATCGGTAACGCTCGTACCTTTATCTCTTTCGATGTTATTCGTCGCTACCTTGAATACTCCGGTTACACAGTCAAATTCGTGCAGAATATCACCGATGTTGACGATAAGATCATAAACCAGGCAATCGAAGAGGGCGTCAGTCCTGCTGATGTTGCCTCGAAGTACACTCAGGCTTTTGTTGATGTGATGAAGGCAGTGGGAATCAAGGAACCTACGGTTCGACCAAAAGCAACCGAAGAGATCCCCGCGATGATCGATATCATCGCGCAGCTTATTACAGCGGAATACGCTTATGTCAGAGACGGAGATGTGTTCTACTCAGTTCGGGCTTTCAGAGACTATGGTGACCTCAGTCGCCGCAACATTGACCAGTTGCTCAGCGGAGCCAGAGTCGACGTGGACGAGCGGAAGATCGACGCTGCTGACTTCGCTCTCTGGAAAGCCGCAAAACCTGGTGAGCCTGCGTGGGACTCACCTTGGGGGATGGGCCGCCCCGGCTGGCATATCGAATGCTCTGCCATGAGCAGTCGGTACCTCGGTGAAAGCTTTGATATTCATGGCGGTGGAGAAGATCTGATTTTTCCCCATCACGAAAACGAAATAGCCCAATCAAAGGCTGCAGGTAACGGCTTTGCCAAGTACTGGATCCACAGCGGTATGCTGACTATCGATGCCGAGAAGATGAGCAAGTCAGAAGGTAACTACCTGTTGCTGAAAGATGTGTTAGAGCATGTTAAACCGGAGGCTTTAAGGCTGCTTATGCTGCAAAGTCACTACCGTTCTCCTTTCGACTATTCACCTGCCCGCCTAGAAGAGGCAACCGCAGCTTTACTCCGCGTTGAGAATGCACTACGCAATCTTGACTGGGCGACCAGGAAGCTGGATGAAAGCAGCTTGTCGCCTCTCGATTCCAGCGATCAGATCGCAGAGGATCTGCTCAAGCAAATCGATGTAACTAAAGCCAGATTCAAAGAACAGATGGATGACGACTTCAACACCGCGTCAGCTGTTTCAGCGATCTATGATCTGATCAGCTTTGCTAATACCAGCATTGCTTCTGGTGCTCCATCATTCACGCTTACCTCAGCTGCACAGACAGCAGCAAGTACGATAAGAGAGTTATTCTCCATATTGGGAATAGCTTTGGGGTCTGGTGAAAGTGAGAGCGGTCAGCTACCATCTGAGATCATCGGTCTGGCTCATAACCTAACTGCCTATGCTGGCACTGATATTGGTGAAGCTACCGCAGCTTTGCTCGAGCTTAGAACAGAAGCCCGCAAGATGAAGAACTGGACAACAGCTGACGCTGTTCGCCATGGATTGACAGCTCTCGGACTGATAATCGAGGACACAGATAGTGGTACTCGCGTTTTTAGAAACAACTAGGGACTGATTATGAGCAGAGACTGGCGAGAGCAAAGCAATAATCAGGGCGAGAGCTACCAATACCACTATGCGACCCTATTCGATTTGATTCAGGCAACTCGTGGTAAGCAGAACGCTTTGATCCTGGCGCTTGACCATATCACCGATGTCGGGAACTTCGGTGCAATTGTCCGTAGTGCTGAGGTTATCGGAGCCTCAGGCATTCTGATTCCTAACCGGCGTGCAGCGCAGGTCAATGACGGTGTCTTTCGCACGTCTGCTGGGGCTATCGAGTACATACGGATCGCTCGCGAAGCTAATATCCACCATGCGATAAACCGTCTGAAGCAAGAGGACTTCTGGGTGGCAGGGGCAACAGAGCATGCAAGTCAAGATGTCTGGGCCGCACCACTTGAGGGAAGAATCATCCTTGTCCTAGGTTCAGAAGACAAGGGTATATCACGTCTGGTTCGCGAGCAATGCGATTTTGAGTTCAAGCTCCCTCAATACGGCTTCACTAAGTCACTGAATGTTGCGCAGGCTGCAACAGCGATCATGTACGAATGGCGACGCCGACAGGTTATGGATAAGAAAGCCTGATTTGTGAGCGACAACAAAAAGCTACTGATTGTTGATGGCTACAACGTTATCCGTGCTACCGATCACTATCGATCCGCTCGTGACAGTATGCCTGATTATGGCGATGAAGCATACAATTCTGCCCGGGAAGCACTGATAAACGATGTTGCGGTTTTTGCTGGTAGCGAGTATCAGGCTGTAATAGTTTTCGATGGAGCAGGAAATCCTTTCTCAGACGGTAAGCCGACCAATTATGGCAGAATTGAAGTGATATTCAGTCAAAGTGGCTCAACAGCCGACAGTGTAATCGAAAGACGTGTTCATCAGGCTTCCGAGCGTGGGTATGAGGTTTTGGTTGTAACATCTGACGCGACTACGCAATGGACTGTACTCGGACACGATATCACCCGTATGTCTGCTGCCGGTTTTGTCAATGAGATCAAGTCCCTTCAGTATGAGACCACCGGTTCAAGCTACAGGATTGCGGAGAAGAACACTCTCGGCGAACGGATACCTGAAGAGACATTGAAAGAGCTTAAGGATCGTTTCGGCTGATGTGTGGTAGATACTATATTGAGATCAGCGATCAGGCATTGAAGCAAATCGCCGATGAAGTCATGCGCAGGATGAATCAGCAGCCAGCATATGGGCAACTGCAGATCAAGTTCGATGGCGAGATATTTCCCAGCAATGTTGTTCCGGTTCAAACCGCAGAGGCAGACTATCAGCCGATGCGGTGGGGGTTCAACAGTTTCCGCGCAGCGAACAGAAAGCAGCCACCGTTGATCATCAATGCCAGAAGTGAAACAGTCTTGGAAAAACAGACCTTTCGTCGCGCTGTGCTTGAAAACCGTTGCTTGGTTCCAGCCAGTGGTTACTATGAGTGGATGCGGCTTGACGATTCAAGCACGAAGTCGAAGTACCGACTGTTTTCTGATCGAACACTCTATTTTGCAGGGTGTTACAGAAATGAAACTGTACCTGGGAGTAAACAGGTAGCTACGCCGAGTTTTGTGATTCTTACTCAGGCAGCTTCACCAGATATTCTGACTATCCATGATCGCATGCCTGTGATATTTGACCAGTCAAGTGCCATGCAATGGCTGGAGCAAGGTACTCTTTCGCTTGATTCAGCACTGCATCAACTTAAATACGAACTGGTCGAATGATTGATGGATTATAATACCCTTAAAGAATTATGAATGACCTTTAGTTTGCCAGCTTCTACCTGGGAGGATCAATGACGATTCAGATTGAACAAACCTTGAATAGCCTTTTTACTACTATTATCGATTTCTTTGGCCAGAGAGATGCTTCCCTGTCTGAAACCGTAGCAGGAGAGTTCTTTGACTATGTCGAACCTCGTGCCAGCCTTGATAATGAAGAGTTCGACCGATTGGTAGGCCTGTTCAATGAATGGTTCCTGTTCGACTACGTCTTGCCCAGTGGTTTGACGCCACTAATGGAATATCTACGTGATAATCCGGAAAACCTGAGCCAAGAGCAGTTGATGATTCTAGAGGAGGTCGGAGCTTCGCACTTCTCCTCAGATTTTTGGTTAATGGGTGTAGATTCTGACGCAGGTTTAGTTCTTCTGGAGCCATTTCACGAGGAAGTGACTTTTGAGGTTTTCGACAGTCGAGCCAGTGTGGATATGGCGGATCTGAAAGGAGCACTGGCGTTAAGGCTGGTTCGAGTTCAGGACCAATGGTATCCCGCAAGTACTGGTATCTATTTCTATGAGACAAATCCGAGCAGTGACCTGAGGGAAATGATTCGGAATGCAGTCGGAGTTGGCCCTCAACCATACATCGATTTGGTTAAAGAGAACTTCAGTACTGATGATAGCGTAGCAATTGTTGGAGCAGATGAGGTGAGCCTGCGTAGTGACAATACAACTCCCGAGCTTGTGCAAATGGAATACGAGTTGGTCTGCTCAAAAGCAGGCGTATCTGTACCATGGGAGACGATTGTGCAGGCGATCTACGAATCGAGTGCGGATGACAATCCATACGAGATGATCAAGGTCATCTACTCTGATGGACTGCCTGACAAAGCTACCTTCTTCACCCTGTTCGACATTTTGATTAAGGCGTGGAACGTCTTACCGAAACGTCGCGATGAGGCGTAGAACGCAGCTGTAGCTAAAGCTTCTGCAGCACAAGATAGATATTCAGATCGTTGCTCCTGCCGTCAGCCAGATAGGTAACGATAGTTTTGGTGCCGCCGCTAAACCGCGATGCAATCGCATCTACTTCGGTTTGGGAAAAGCTGTGGCAGTACCTGTATGCATCAGCGGTATTACTCCAGCCTAATATCATGTCGTTTTGTTCAAGCGAAAGCTCAGTACCACTTCCTGCCAGCTCTTGCCTTGCTTGACTGCTGACTTCGATTGCTCGCTTTGCCATATCAGGGTTGTTCATGAATTGCCAAAATGATACCACCATGTAGCCACCAGGACGTGTAGCTTGAATCAGATAGTCAAATATGGCAATGCGATAGGCCTCGGTTGGGATGTGATGCATGAATCCAAAACAAAGCGAAAGGTCAAAGGTACCTGGCGGTAGGTGCTCTGGAAGACTCTCTTGTTTCAGTAGTAAGTCAAGTATGTCGATATCCTGATAGGATATGCTATGTGCTAGTGAAGGTGAGTCATAGGCAAGCATCACTGGGTTGTTATCCACAGCGTGATAGTTGAAAGTAGACTTGGGTAGCTCGTGACTTAGGTAGTCAAGGAAGCGGAGGTTTCCACAAGCCAGGTCGATGATCCTTATTGCGTCCAAGTTAAATTCAGGATCATTGCGCAGTAGGTCGGTAAGTGTTCTCCAGCCTGGCCAGGCACTCTGGCGGGTTGCGAAAAAAGAGTCACCGTGTTCGCGATAAAAATTGTTGTTCAGTCGGATCAGGTAAGAAATCGTTTCTCTATTCATAAGGCACCGCAGTCATTCTATACTATTGGCTATGAACGAGATTCTACTTCAAATACTTGACAGGCTGCGCAGTGGCGAGACGATAGACGACAGGCTGTTACAACAGATCTTTCATGCACACAACAGGCAGCTTGAGACTGAGCAGCATATTGCGAAAAAGCATCTGTTGCCATACTACCTGAAGACAAAGAGCAGCGAGCCGGAAGTGTGGGCTGGTTGGCAGGTCGATCAGGAGATTGAAGACAGGTTATTTAACCTGTTGCGGGTGAAACCGCGACGCACTGCTTCAGGGGTGGCAACGGTTACGGTAATCACAAAGCCCTGGGTCTGTAGTGGCGACTGTCTTTTCTGTCCAAGTGATCTACGAATGCCGAAGAGCTATCTTAGTGACGAACCTGCCTGTCAGCGTGCGGAGCGAAACCATTTTGATCCATACCTGCAGGTAGTTGCACGGTTGCGAACCTTAATTGAGATGGGGCATGAGACTGACAAGGTCGAGCTGATTGTACTGGGTGGGTCGTGGACTGATTATTCTACAGAGTATCAGATCTGGTTTGTCAAAGAACTATTTCGGGCTCTAAACGATGGAGCGGTACAGGCGAAGGAGGTCTCGCAGCGCTTTGAGTTCTATGAACAACAGAACTTGAGCCACTCAACTGAAGTCATAGCCGCTCAGGTTATGCCGCTGCAACAGGCAGTTAATGCTGGGGAGCTGCCCTATAACCAGGCAATACACTCTCTCTACCTTGAAAATACCAGTTGGCAGCTGGTAGCTGTTGAACAGGTAGCTGATTTTTCTGAGCTCGAGGAGCAGCAGAGGATTAATGAGACCAGCCAACATCGCCTGGTTGGGCTTTCTGTTGAGCTGCGTCCGGATGCAATTGATATCGAGCGTCTTGTTTTGCTCAGGCGGCTGGGCTGCACAAAGATTCAGATGGGCGTACAAAGCATCAACCAAGGTATTCTGGATCTGAATCACCGGAATATCTCGGTTTCTACGATTGAGCAGTGCTTCCGTCTGGTCAGGGTCTTCGGTTTTAAGATACAGGCTCACTTCATGTTGAACCTGCTGGGTGCAACAGAGAAAAGCGACAGGGCTGACTATCATCGTTTCGTTCACGACAGTCGCTTTATACCAGACGAGATTAAGCTTTATCCATGTGCATTGGTAGAAAGCTCGCATCTGACTGAATATCATAGCAAAGGTCACTGGTACCCATATAGTGAAGAACAATTACTTGATGTTTTAACAGCAAACCTGCTGGATACACCCTCATATATAAGGATCTCAAGAATGGTCAGGGACTTCAGTGCTGGTGATATTCTTGTAGGAAACAAGAAGACTAATCTTCGTCAATTTGTCGAGCAACGTGTGCGAGAATTGGGGCAGGATGTTTTAGAGATTCGCTATCGTGAGATTGCCCATGATACCGTTGATACTGTGGATCTGGCGCTTCAAACCACAACATACAGTACAGATGTTAGCCTTGAGTACTTTATAGAGTGGGTCAACAATGACGATAGGATAATCGGTTTTCTTAGACTGTCTTTGCCGGATCAGGATTTCATTACCAGTAATCGAAGCATACTGCCAGATCAGTTAGGCCATGCAATGATTCGCGAGGTGCACATTTATGGTCAGGTTGCCAGGTTGAGCGAGACCAGTGAAGGCCCTCAGCATCTTGGCCTGGGTAGAAACCTGATAGATACAGCATGCCAGGTTGCCAGGTCGCACGGCTTTCAGGCGATTAACGTAATCAGTTCTGTAGGTACGCGAGAGTACTATCGCAAGCTAGGTTTCATGGATCAGAAGTTGTATCAGGTCAAGTGGCTCTAGTTAGCCGATAGTGTTAGCAAGTGCTGGGCGGCGGTTTCTGCACATGGTTGTCCTGGGTGTTGGCAGAGGGCCAAAGCGGTTCGATACGCAAACGCAAGCAGATGACCACCGCAGCGATGATCAGACCGCTTCCACCTAGGACACCGACAGCTGAAGGTCCGATGAAGGGGTTACCCATCGAGGCTGAGAAGTAGAGGCCGACAGCTGCGAATCCGTTTATCGAACCATGTGCAAGCGCTGCCGGTATGCAGCTTTTCGACTTGATTGTCAGATAGCTTAAAAATGTGCCTGCTGCGGTGCAAAAACCGCACATCGTTAGAATACCAAGCCAGGGAAATCCGGGGTAATCGAGTCCATAGTTGTGACCGATCGCAGTCAGAGGAGCGTGCCAGAGACCCCAGATGACTCCTGTTACCAATATCGTGGGAATAAACGCGAGGTGCTCATTGACTTTCGGCAGCAGGTAGCCGCGCCAACCCCATTCTTCGCCAAAGCAAGTGACGAAGTTCAATATCGGTGCGGCAAGAACACCGATCGCCAGTTGGGTGATGAACATGCCTCGTGCTGCATCAGGTGACAGTTGCTCAGCTCCAACTGCGGCAAGTTGGGTTCGGAGCTGCTCGAGCATCACGGACATAGACGGGTCAAAGTCACCTGGGTAGATGAGGTAGTACACAGCAGCTCCAAAAGCAATCAGAAGCATCGGCCCGAACCAGCCAAGCAAATAGTACTGAAACGTTTTTCTCAATTGCTGTGGCTTGATGTTTGCCTGTTTAAAGCCTTCTTTCGTAATGATACGGGTGATAATCACGCCGAGTGAGGGAAAAAACATCACTGCAGCAATCAGCATGGTGAGGGTTATCTCTGAGCCCAGACCAAGCATGACCTGGTTATACATCGGATAGACGATCGCGAAAGAGTATGCATAGGTTATCGTGAAGGTCACCAAGCAGTAGATTATGATTCGTTTCATGTCGTGCCCCTATTCATCTGTTGGCTTATCCGACTAAAGCAAAGATAGCTACCAGCAAAACCAATATGGCGATGCTGAAGACTGCGATGATTGTCCAGGTTGCCGGTCTGGCGTAGTTGTTTGTCCAACCAATGCCGAAGCGCTTTTCTACGAAAACGGCTGGATCATCCTTGTTAAAGTAGAACAATCCGAGCTTCCAGAAGCGGTCATCGTCATAGTTGATCTCACTTTCTATGCGACCAGATCTCAGTGGTAGGCGAGAGCCGCCCTGACCGATATAGAACATCGCAACGATGATAACTATAAAAACGATAACCATGAAAACCAGTGTAGCAAGCATTACCATAGAAATATCCGAATCACCAAGAAAAGTGTAGAGCTGAAGTAGCTGCATAAACACGATAGTTACCAGCCCTAAGAGAATCATTAGAATGCTTGATAAGTGGCGATAACGCTGACTGCGATGAAGCGACTCGATTGGTTGAGCAGAATCGATTTGTCGTTTTGCGATTCGGATCATAAAGAACACGCCTGAGAAAACCAATGCTATGAAGACTTCGATTATCAGCATAGGTAGATAGACCTTTGGGCCTTTGGGAACATACTGATCAGGTTGTCCTGACAGATCGAAATGAACCGGAACCTGGTCAGGAATCTGCGGCCAGATTGCAACGAGCAGAATTGCGCCAAGGCCAATAACCAGTGGAAACAGTAGTAGCCAGGCGGGTGAAGCCGTGTCTTTGCTGGGAGCCTCAATGCTGGCGGTCACAACAGCCGTATGATGATCATCTTGCCAGAGCTCACTCTGTTTGATCTGCTTCATGGCTCTGTGCTTTGGCAGATATAAGGCAAACGAGATAACCAGATAGACAGCAATCGTACCGAGCCAGACAAAGAGACTGATGTTTGACCATGCTGGCGAGATAAGTGCAAGGATGATTGTTGACAAAAGCAACGCTAATCCAAAGAGCAGCATTTGGTTGCGATATGAAGCCCTCAAGCTTCGCAGACGGGGATGATTGGATTCTAACATGGGCACCGAGACACCGAATAGCTCGGTTTTCCGAGTTACGTAAGGCGTGAATGCCAGGGGGACGATCAGCAGGGCGTCCGTAAGCACAAGAAAAGCAGTGAATAGAATGTTTTGCATGGCTTATTCCTCCAATCCTTTATCCATCGGTGGTTTACCGTCAGCTTCATTCAGTACCTTGCTGACACTACGCTGAAAAACCTCAGCATCGATACCTTGACTCTGCGCATCAATGTAGAGGTGAAGAAGTGATTGCTCAAGGTTTTGTATGTAGTCATCTGAGTAATTCGGAGGAGCTGTAAGGCGAGCACCTCTTCGACTGAATATGTGCAGATAGCCTTGTGTTTCAAGTAGCTGGTAGGCTTTATTGACCGTGTGAAGATTGATTCCCAGGTCTCGCGCTAACTGGCGTACAGAGGGAAGGGCATCTCCTGGTACAAGATGACCAGTTACCATTGCTTTGACCACTTGATTGCGAAGCTGCAGGTAAATCGGCACATCGCTTTCTGGCTCTATACTTATGAACATGTCTGACTTCCTGTCGAGAGCTTGATAATGATGCAGGCTTGGCTTACTTGTTATAACTGTAATAGATAAGATATAACAGCTTTGATCCTTTGTCAATATGTCTTCGCACACATTTCTTGGTATAGTGATTTCTAATAACAACAGCTTTGAGTCCGAGCACAAACATGGATAATCCAGGATAATTATCTAGTCAATGCTGAGAAGGGAAGATGAAATGATTTGTAGAAACTGTTCACAAGAAAACTCCGAGGACGCAAAATTCTGTGTTAGTTGTGGATCCTCTTTAACCGACCAAAACAACCTGAACGCATTGCCGATACAGCAGGCACCAGCACAGCCATATCAACCGCAACAAGTACCTATACAACCTATGCAGCCGCAACAGTACGGTCAACCGCAGCAGCCACAATTCGGCCAGCCGCAGCCTGTGCAGCCGCAGTTCGGCCAACCAGAACAGCAGCCGGGGCAACCGCAGTTCAATCAGCAGCAGCCTCAGCAACCGTATGGCCAACAGCAGTTCAATGCTGCACCACAAGCACCAGTGCAAGGTTATTCACAGCAAGGATACGCTCAGGTTGAACCTGTGAAAAAGAGCAAGGTTCCGCTATATGCCGGAATAGGAGCGGCTCTTGTCATTGTTGGTATTCTTTTGGTTGTACTGTTCAGTGGTGGAAATAAGGGTAGCGACCTACGTGGAACCTATGAGCTCAGCAGTGCTCGGGCATTAGGCGTAACAATGACTGGTGATACGCTTTATTCTATCTTTCCCAGAGGTGAATCGTACATCGAAATCATTGATTCAAGCAGAATGAGAATATCGCTAATGAACGAAGTTGAAGCCTACACATATACCAGGAATGGAGACACCATTTCTATGACGAATGGATATCTGACTGTCGAAGCAACAATCGACGGCGATGATCTGATTGTTCAAGTCGATGATGTCACATTTATTTTCACTAAGGTGAAATAAAACCAAAGCAATCTTTCGCGCTGATGGGAGACGCTGATGATCTGCAAGACCTGTTCTCAAGAAAATGCCAATGATGCAAAGTTCTGTATCAGATGTGGCACTGCTCTGAGCGACCAAAGTGTCCAGCAAGCACAGCAGGCATACATTCCACAGCAGTATGCATATGGACAAGTTCAACAGCCGCAGCAACCCTACGGACAGCAGCAGGCACCGGGGCAGCAGTATGGCAAGCCGCAAGCCTACCCTGGGCTGGCTTACCAACAGCAATATGGCCAAGTCCAACAGCCTAGCCCAGCAAAAAAGAACCGGGTGCCAATTATTATCGCAGGCGGATTGGCACTGATTGCAGTTGGTCTACTCGTAGCGGTACTGGTCAACACCTTTGGAAACAAGAGTAGTATTGTCGGTACCTATAGGATTTCTGCAATCAAGACGCAAGGCGTTACGATTTCTGGACTCTATCTTGAGATCATGTATCCTGAAGACTATACATACATTGAGATAGTTGACTCAAACACCATGGAATTCTCAATACTTGGTGTTTCAGAGGTATGTACATATACACGTAATGGAGACACCTTGTACATGAGCATAGGATACGAAACTATCGAAATACAAATAAGTGGAGATGAGCTGAGCTTTGAAGTCGACGACATGCTATATATCTTCAAAAAGAAATGACTTTTGGCAGAAATCTGGTCGACAATCATAATTTGCATAAGCAGTGCCTGCAAACGTATAGAACTACCATGAAGCTTTTTGGGCGAACGAAACCGGTGAAACAGGTACAGACGCGGGTAATGCCGATAAATTGTCAGTTTTGATGGTTGTGTAGAGGTGGTTGTCAGACATATTTAGCGGTGGATTACTCAGTCAAATAAGCTGTCCTGTTTTTGCTGCAGTAACAACATGCAAACACTGATAGAATGAAAGTTTGATTGAGCAGTTAAGCGGTTTTAAGACCCCAAAAACAGGTCTTTGAACCCACGCCACGAAAAGGAGAGCTGTGCTCGACTCTATTCAGATTCGCGGTGCCCGAGAGCACAACCTTAAAAACATCTCTGTCGACATACCGCGCGACAAACTGGTGGTTATCACAGGTCTCTCAGGCTCAGGAAAAAGCTCGCTGGCTTTTGACACTATCTATGCTGAGGGGCAGCGTCGCTATGTCGAATC
>WQXZ01000010.1 GCA_009781525.1 Coriobacteriia bacterium
ACATGCCGAAAAGTGCCATTCACCTGCATTTTGGCACCAAATATTTGCCCAATCCTGTACTAAACCGTAAAAAACTGTTACGAACCGATGCGGGTAGTCCAGGCGGTTGACAGGCTATTGGCATGTGACGGGGAAGGCAGGGAAAGCAGTGAAGGTTGAGGAAGGCTGGGAGCGGAAGTGTAATAGTTGTAGGTTGGTGGTACACGAGGCGAAGGCAGCTTGTAAAAATCATCCTGCCTGTTGCACGGGTAGCCTGCCTGAGTGAATTGCGGCAACTCCGAAAAAGAAACTCTGTATACCGATTTCTATAAAGCCGCACTCCTGCATCATGTCAGCTAATTCACTTTTGGATAAGAACACCTCGGTTGAGTCGTTGAGCCACTGATACTGTTGCCGGTGGCCAACCACCAGAGATGCCATACGGGGCATCAGGTGACGGAAGTAGACCTTGAAGAAGGGTTTGATGACTGGTGATGTCGGATATGAGGATTCCAGGCAGAAAAAACTACCGCCTGGGCGAAGCACGCGAGCAAACTCGATAAGGGCTGCCTGGTAGTCAGGAAGATTTCGCAGGCCGAAGCTGATAGTAAGCACATCGATACTGTTGTCAGCAAAGGGTAGATGCATGGCATTGCCGTGCATGAACTCTGGGAGCGTAGTATCTGCGTCAGCTGCAATAGCATCGGCAGCACGCCTCTTTGCTACAGCTAGCATATTCTCAGAGAAGTCCAAGCCGACCACTTTTGCCTCTGGCATCAGGCTTGCAAGTGCCAGGACAATGTCTCCACTGCCACAGGCAACATCCAGGATTACCGGAGTTACCCCCATGCCTTCGGTGCTGGATGCATCGCCAAGCATGGCATCTGCCAGCATTTCATCGACTGACTGCAGTACTTCCATGACCAGTGTCTGCTTCCAGCTGCGATGCATACGAAAGCTCTCAACATCATTCATCCGGTCGTAGTCGTCGCTGATACTTTCAAAGACCTCGTGCACCCAAGCGCTTTTGCTTTCAGGTGTTGTCACCAAGACTCGCTCAGAGTTCTTATTCACACTCTGTTCTGGTAACTCAATAAAACTGGCTCTACCAGCTGCATCGATATGCAGGTATTGGCGCTGGCGCATTAACTGCTCATGCCTGGTCAAGCGCGCTTGCCTACGCGACCTCTGTGCCTCGCTCATAGCAGCCACGCTCCAACCAACCCAGTCAGCAACAGTCCTGCTGCCCAGCAGCTGTTTACCAGCAAGCACCAGGAGCTGATGTTTGCCATCATCTGTCTGCGGCTATGCAAGTCATAGCTTCCACGCATAATCATCGCGATTCGCTTATGGCCGATAAAGACTCCAATAGCCACAGGTAGCAATGCAAACAGCCAGAGCATCAGCGAAAGCACAGCCATCCAAAGCATCGTTATCACAGCAACAACTCCAGCCAATCGCCTGGATCTTTCGAATCCGAGCTTGACTGCCAGTGTCTTTCTGCCAGCAATGATGTCACGTCCGATGTCGCAGGTATTGTTTGTCAGCATGATTAAGGCAATTGTCAGTACAGCAGGAAAAGCCACAAGTAGAATCAAGGGTGAGAATGCACGGGTCATTGCTATATATGTGGCAACAGTGATGATTCCTCCCATAGCCAGACCGCTGACAAGTTCACCCAGCGGCAAAAACGACAGCGGCTTTGGTCCGAACGAATAGAAGATCACCGCAGCTGCACCGGCAGCACCTAAAACTATCAACCACCAGCTAGACAGAACCGTCACCACAGCCCCAACGAGAAGAGCCAGCAAACACAGCACAATACCAAAGCGAAGTGCCGCCTTCGGGTTGATTGAGTTATAAACAATCGAAGCGTCGGTCTTATCCAGAATCGTATCGACCGTATCGGTACCGGAGAGAAAATCTTTATAGTCGTTTAGCGTGTTAACGGCTGACTGCGCCAATAAAGCACAGGCTAGCATCAACAGCCAGCAAACCAGAGCGCGGGTATCTAGCTTAAACGGTTCCAGAGCTGTCAGTGCCCAAGCAGCAGCACCGCCAACCAGCACGGGAGAAATCGCTGCCGACCAGGTTTGTGGGCTGGCAAGCTCGATAGCAGCCTTGACTGTGAATGGACGATATAGGCTTTTGCTGCTCTCGACTGGCTGGTGCACAGGTTGGCCTGTTGCGGCTTCGCTCGTACCGCGCCCCGCAGCCTGACTCGCGAGCCGGTTTTCAGCCTGACTTTCAGGTTGGCTCACAGCTGAATAAACCATCCCCGCTCTGAGCCTACCGCCTCATCAACCGCAGCTCTAAGCTCTGTAGAAATCGGGTCATCTATGTTCATCATCACCAGTACGCGGTCAGAATCCTCGCGCTTGCCAATAACCATGGTCGAGATGTTCACGCTGGCATCACCCAATATGGTTCCCATGCGACCAAGCTGGCCTGGGCGATCTGGATATGTCACCAGCAGAATATATCTCCCTGGCATAAGGTCCAGCGAGAAACCCATGACCGAGATAATGCGAGCGTTGTCATTCGACCCGAACACGGTCATAGCAACTTCATAGGTTTCCGAGCCGGAACGAGCCTCAAAGCTGACCTTGCTGGCATACTCACTGCGAATCTCACTGGTCTCCACGCGCACCTTGACTCCGCGCTGCTCAGCAATGTAGCTGGCATTGACAAAGTTGACCGGTGCATCGGTGAAGTAGGCAAAGATGCCGCGAAGCGCTGCGGAGCCTAACAGGCTGCAGTCGTTTTTCGCCAGGTCGCCTGAGACCTTGACCACCAGAGACTCAATGGCGCCTCCTGCCAGCTGGGTCAAGAACTGGCCAGCTGTCTGAGCTGCTGCGATGTATGGCTGAACCGCTGTCATAGCATCATCTGGAATCAAAGGAACGTTAACTGCTGTCGGCACCATCTTGCCTTCAAGGCCCAGGTTCACGAACTCGGCAGTCTGAATGCCTGCGCGCAGCTGAGCCTCTTCGGTTGTCGCGCCAAGATGTGGAGTCAGGATAATCTCATCGACTTCGTGCATCAGTGATTCAGTGCATGGCTCTTCCTCAAAGACGTCGATACCAGCACCGGCAACCTTACCGCTTCTGACTGCCTCAACCAAGGCTTCGACCTGATAGATGCCACCGCGTGCAGCGTTTACCAGGTAGACACCATCTTTCATTTGGGCAAACTCTTCTGGTCCAAACATGCCCAGCGTCTCTTTGGTTGCCGGCATATGCACGGTAATGAAGTCAGCCTGCGCTAACACCTCGGCCATGTCGTCATAGAGTATTACGCCGATCTCTTCGGCACGCTCCTTGGTAGCATAGGGATCGTATCCGATGCATTTCATTTCAAACGACCTGGCTCTGGCTGCAACCAAACCGCCGATGCGGCCGATGCCGAAAATTGCCAGTGTCTTCTGATAAAGCTCGTTGCCAGAGAACTTGCCTCTCTCCCAAAGCCCCTTCTTCATCGAAGCGTTCGCCTGGGCAGTACGGCGAGCAGAAGCCAGCATCAAGGCAAAGGTCTGCTCAGCAGCACTGATGATATTGGAGGTCGGAGCATTGCAGACGATCACACCCTGCTCAGTAGCAGCATCGACGTCAACATTGTCAACGCCAACGCCAGCTCTACCGATGACCTTTAGGTTCACACCAGCTTCGATAACCTGGCGATTGACCTGTGTTGCCGAACGCACGATCAGTGCATCGTATTCATGAATCGCCGCAACCAAGGTCTCAGAGGTCAAGTCCAGTATCACATCAACCTGATGCCCCGCATCCCGCATTATCTCGATTCCAGTATCGGAAATCTTCTCGCTTACAAGTATTCTGCTCATCGCTTGTCCTTTCACTGCTCCATCAAAACTGCTTCAGCAGCCTTGATTCCGCTGCCCGGCTCAAAATCGAATCCAAGCTCAGCCAAGCTCATCTCGAGAGCCGCTAATGTGGTAATGATGTCAAAGCCGCTGAAATACCCCAAGTGACCGACGCGGAAGATGCGTCCCTTATAGTCATCCTGACCGTCAGCTATTGTTACGCCATGCTTCTCTTTCATCAGGTTCACCAACTGGTCGCCGTCGATACCCTCTGGCACCCAGACCGGAGTCACTGCGTTGCCGCGTCCTTCGTCTGGCGCAAAGAGCTCAAGCCCTATAGCCTCGCAACCTTTACGAGTTGCCTCTGCCAGGCGAGCATGACGGGCAAAGATATTCTCTAACCCTTCCTCACGCATCATCCTCAGTGACTCAGCCAGCCCAACCATCAGCGAGATAGCCGGGGAGAAAGGAGTAGTGTTGTCAACAATACTCTTTTTATACTTTTTAAAGTCAAAGTAGAATTTCGGTAGATTCGAACGCTCGTAAGCTGCCCAGGCTTTGGCGCTGACAGACACTGCAGCAAGCCCTGGCGGTAGCATTAGACCCTTCTGCGAACCGGTCATCACAATGTCAAGACCCCATTCGTCGGTACGGCATTCAACAGCACCTATGCCGGTAACGCTATCTACGATAAAAACACATTCGTCATACTCACGCACAATCTGACCTACGGTTTGCACGTCATTCAAAACGCCTGACGATGTCTCAGACTGGGTTACAATTACCCCACGGGTATCAGGGTTCTCAGCCAGAAAGTCAGCGATCTGCTGAGTATTGACAACCTCTTGCCAGCCATATGCTAAAACATGTACGTCCAGCCCATATACTTCAGCGATCTGTGCCATCCGCTCGCCAAACTTACCGTTCTGGCAAACCAAGACTTTATCCCCAGTACTAAAGCAGTTAGCGATTGACGCCTCCATAGCACCAGTACCTGACGAGGCGAAAATCAGTACGTCATTCTCGGTTTGAAAAACATATTTCAGACCTGATACGCACTCGCTCACCACAGCTTCAAAGTCTGCGGTTCGATGATGGATCATAGGGCGCGCTGTCGCCAGCATCACCTCAGTAGGCACTGGGGTTGGTCCCGGTGTCATCAGATAGTTCTTTTTCATAGTGCCCTCCAGAAAAGCTGGTCTAATAGTCTTGCGGGTTTTTGATTGAATGGTGTGTAGTATACATCTCTTCGCAACTCAGATGCTGTTGTTTGGTGGAGTTTTATGTGAAGAAGAGCCTGGCGTTGTTGCCAGGCTCTCATTTAACTACTGTGGATAAGAACCCGGTTATAACACCAGGCTCTTATATGGCTGTTTCAGCTTAATTAATCACGATGTTTTCAAGCAAAGGCATGGCTTCCGCTATGTCGTTCACGTAGATTAATTCGATGACGACAACCTCGTTTACTTCAGGGTCGTACTCTGGACCGGTTGAAGTAATCAGGGTGTAGGTTGTGGTGCGTGGAGCAGTGTGCTCTACAACCAGGAATGTACGTCCGTTGATAGTGATGTCATCGATCTGGCGTTGGCCTGAATTAACGATTGACTCGAGCACTTTATCGACCCAGTCCTGTGGCGTGTTCAGACCCCAGGAGCTGATGGCGATTTCATAGGCACCTCTGCTCTGGGTGGTCATCCCCTCCTTTTTCAGCGTGACAGATTCGGCCCAGGTTGAATAGACTTCCCATCCGTCAGTTGGAGTCACAGCGTATCTACGGTTCTCAACTGGCAGAGTCTCATAAGCTGGCTCCTCAAGCTCGCCTGCGAACTCGATTGTGCCTAGAATGGCTGCGACCTGGTCGATCTCCAGCAGGTATTCCCAGTCAGAGAATCTCGTAAAGGTATTCTCAAATGGCTCATCTGGGAACAGTGCAATCACCCTTGCGCCATACTGTGTTGCAGCAGGAAATACCAGCATATAGACACCACTGAGGTATTTGTAGCCATTAAGTCCACCGAGCTCGGTGTCTTCGATAGAGAGAGTGCTTCTAAAATAGTAGGTTGCATTGTATGACTTCATATTACCGCTACTGTAATCCATGTATCCGATTACGATATTCCAGCCATCACCACTGATGTGAACGCGCTCGTACTGGATGGTGTTGCTGGGAAGCAGCTGATCGTTGAAGTCAATGATCGCAGACAGGCTTTCGTTGTTAGAGTCTGCGATAGTCACAGTAAATCCACTGTAGGCTTCCGCTTCGCCGTCCTCTGCTTCGTCTTCATCTTCGTATGCCTCGATATCTGCCTCACCATCAAGGATAATCTCGTCTGCTGCCAGATAGCTGAAACTGATGTCGCCGAATTTGTCATCAGAAATAGTCACCTTTTTGACGCTGTTATCTGGTGTTCCTCCACCTCCGGCGCTACCGCCGCCGCCGCCACAACCAGAAAGTGGCGCCAGGCCTAGAATCATCACTAGTAGAAAAGCAATGTACTTCTTCAATTTCTCCTCCTTGTTTTGTTTTTTGCCGTGAGCATCCTTTTACCACCATCCCCGTGGGTTGTCCCAACTCAGGCTTGCATGCAGCTATTATCTCAAATGCAACAGATTCGCGCACAGTAGAGTGCAGTTTGCATGGTACCGCGTCGGGTGCGTGTCGCATGCGACCCACGCCGATGCTTCGCCGACCTCACTGACGCACCTTCGCCTCGCCGCCAACCTTACGCCGCCGCACCGCCACCCCGCCACCCGCGCACCGCCGCACCGCGCACGCAGCACTCCCCGAACCACTCGCAGCTTCCCGCAACCCTCACCCGCAACCACCCCATTCCAGCTTTTGGACGTTTTCTGCCACTTTTTTGCGCTTGGGATACAAAAATGCCGATATTTACGTTGCATATGCAACTGTAGCGTGGTATATGCAACGTATTTGTTGCATATACCACATGAAGTTGAGCTTATTGAATGCATTTTTGTCGCCCAACCGCAAAAAAGTGGCAGAAAACTGTGTTATCGCGGAATTGCGGAATTGGCGGTTTGGACAGGCTGAAACGGTTGGGCGTACGGAGGATGTCGAAGCAAGTTCGATTATGGTCAACCCAACCTATAAAAGACAGGCAGCGCCCATCCGCCAGGCTTCACAAGACCTTAGACTACAGTCGGCTGCTTCTTACAATTTGTGCGATCAGAGTAATACTCTCTATGAGCAGCGCCAAGGTCACTGCGGCAAAGATAATAATACTTAAGCTTGACCCTATAAGCTCTAGAAACTCGCTGGCTTGTCCAACGGGCAGTTTGCTTAGTAAATCAACCAAGACTGGATTCAACACATTGTTACGGATAAAGACTATATAGGTGCCGATTACGATTAATATATTTGCTGCGATTGACACTACAACCAATCGGATTGTATTTCTGCCTTCGATTAATTTCATTGCCTCTTTTGCGATGCCGAGTACAGCCCAAAGTATTATCGGCAGCCAAAGCTGTCTGAGCACAGTGACATTAAAAATCGTAATCCAGCCTCCATCTTGTATATACACACTGAGCATTTGCGGAAAGCCAAGAAATACTATGACTGCGAATAGCGACAACAGAATTCCGATAATCGGTTCATATGGCTTGATTCTCCTGGCTTGCTGTGGAGCAGGTGGCAGATACGAAAGGTAGTCTGCACCCAATGGTGCATCAAATCGCTCAAGCACAGCAAAGATAAACGTGACAATAGCAAAGGCTTGAAACCCTGCAGCCAAGGCACTGCCGACTGTCTGCCCGAATAGAATCAGAAAGAAGTACGGTGTATCAGCAGGCTTGTCAAGCAGAGTTGAGAGCAACACAGAGAGTGTCACCGCTGCAACAACAATCGGCAAGACGATTCTGAGCACTCGCCTATACGCAATAAAGTAGACACCACTGATCAGAGATTGGCGATCTTCTCCACTGTATTTTGAAGCCAATTCTTCTGGGGTTCCCAATTCGGTGAGAACGACCCTGATGTCACGCTCGGTGGGCAGAATGTCTCCACAGCGGGCTTCAAGCATGTCAAAGATCAGGCTTTCGAGCTCCTGCTTGACATCGGCGCGGATTTTTGGCGGTAGATGTCTGGTGACGGCGTAGATATAGCGGTCGATTAGTTCGTGTTGCATGTTATGCCTCCTGCAATATGTCGTTAAGGTCTTCGACTGTCTGGTTCCAGCTTCTGACCAGGTCGTTTAGCAGTTCGTTACCAAGGTCGGTGGTGCTGTAGTATTTGCGCGGCTTGGCTCCGTCGGTGTTCCAGGTGCTCGTGAGCAGGCCTTGTGCTTCGAGCCGGCGAAGTAGTGGGTAGAGCGTGTTGGCATCGATGGCGATTCCGGTGCCTGAGAGGTCGTTAATCAGCTTGTATCCATAGGCAGGCTGCTTGAGCTTGGCAAGCACGCAGAGAATCACGGTTCCTCGGCGGAGCTCGAGCAGGAATCCCGAGAGCAGCTCTTGCTTGGTCGTACTTTTGGGCTTAGCTGCTGAATGGTTGGCGGTTTTGCTATCGGATGATTCTTTTGGCAATGTGACTCCTCGGTGTGACATGGCGTCTTACCTGCTTAGGCAGCTGAGCGATTCCTGGTTTTGCCAGGCTTACCTTGTGGCAGCTTATTATTTGCTGATTTATTATATTGTGTGTTACACAATAATGCAAGAAAGGAAGGGAAAACTGTGAGAGAGGGGTCAATAAAAAGCCCGGGTTGCTGTGACCCGGGTTCTTATGTGAAAAGCCCGGGTTGCTGTGACCCGGGCTTTATTTGTGTTGCTACGCTATCAGGTGCTGCTTATGCCAGCCGAGGACAAGCTGGAGACAAGCACCTCGCCTACGCTTAATGCGCCAGCTATCCTGGAAATGCGCGAGATAGTGGAGAAAGCAGGAAGAGCACTGTTATCGCGCCATATTGGTAGCCAAAGCTCTCAACTGTGCCAGTAAGAAAGAAAAGCAGGTATGCAACTAAGGCGGATCCAATGAACAATGCTTTCAGCCCAAGGTTCTCACGTCTGGTGGCATCGCCTTCGGAATACCACTCGACAATCGACGTTAGAAGAATGATCCAGAAGGCAATATGAGCCAGTCGGTAAACCAGACTCGATATTACTCCTGGTCTTTGCGTGAACGCAAACAGATTCTTTAGAGCTACGCCTCCCCAGGCAGGTGCTTCAAAAGTCATCGCCACAGCGCCGATGACCATTAGCCCAACCAAGGCGATCCACCCTAGAATCAAGGATGCTGTCACTAGCCGGAAACCTAAAGGTCTTTTTGTGTCCCATCTCATAATGTCACCTCCTAAATCGGTCTTTCTTCATTTTTTGAAGTAATGATGCAGGACTCACTTTGTCTGACTATCGATGTATCTGTACGATACTATACGATATCACTACTCTATCATCGAGTTCGGTAGCTGTCAAGCTGATTATTCGGTTTTAAGGTTTCTTTAAGCTATACGATCTGGGGGCAATCTGATACTTATGGCAGGCTCGCAGCTCCAGGTAAAATGACCAATCTTGGAGCAGAACGAGGTTTTATCCAGATGATTGTTTGGCGCTTTGTTTGGCGCCTCGTTTGGCGCTTTGTTTGGCTTTGGCGCTCGTATAATTGGGTTCTCTGTCCGGTGCTTTTTTGGGCGCTTTATTGGATTTGGATTGGATTTTCTATGCTACAAGTGGCGTTTTGCATTGGAAGCAAGCCGGAAGCAAGCTCACGCGAATTCCTTATTGACTGAGTTCAATCAATAACGTATATTGAACCAATTCAATGGCGTGTCACTAACGTTGCGCATGCCAAAAACATGCACTGCTGCAATACCAATATGTAACATCCATGCTTGCCCGAGGGGGACTTATGAGTAGGGTACGAACAGTAAAGCCGGTTGAGGAGCGCCGTCAGGATATTATCACGGCAGCGCGAAAACTCTTTTTGACGAATGGCTACAGAAACACTTCCGTAGCCATTATTGCCAATGAGTTGGGAATCGCTCAGGGGTTGATCTTTCACTATTTCAAGTCTAAGGCTCAGCTGCTTTATACGGTGTTCGACGAGATTGCCGCTGAGAAACAGGCGAATCTGATTGAGATGTTACGGACATTTGAAGGTCAGTCCATCGACTGTCTGGAGATGTTTTTTCAGCATGGCACACTTAACGAAGGGTACGAGGAGCTGTTTACTGATCTTGTCGAGGATCCGGCGATTCATGAATATCTGCAGGATAAGCTGACCAGCATGTCGGTTCCGATGATTACAGAGTTGATTGTGCGTGGGAATTCCGATGGTTCGTGGCAGTGCGATTATCCGGAGCAGACGGCGGTGTTTCTGATCTCTGGCCTCAGTGGAATTCTGAGAGACCATAGTAACTATGAACCAAATGCTTTAAAAGAAGCGCTTCAAAGCATCATGCTGAGGCTGCTTGGCACCAACAAGGTATAAAACCACGGCGTAGCACGGGAAAGGCTAATAATGCTTCAGGTGAAAAGCATCACCAAGACCTACAAGACAGCAGACTTCGAACAAAAGGCGCTCGATGCCCTCTCTGTGACATTCAGAGATAATGAGTTCGCGGCGATTCTTGGTCCATCTGGTTCAGGTAAGACAACCTTGCTGAATATCATCGGCGGACTAGATCGGGCTGATTCCGGTGAGATGCTGATTGATGGTGTGTCCACAAAGCTCTACAAGGATAGAGACTGGGATACGTATCGAAACAATCGCATTGGCTTTGTGTTTCAGAACTACAATCTGATTTCGCACCAATCCGTACTTGCAAACGTCGAGCTTGCTTTGACTCTTTCTGGCGTTTCCAAAACGGAGCGTCAGCGTCGTGCCAAACAGGCTCTCGATGAGGTTGGTATTCTTGAGCATATGAACAAGAAGCCAAGCCAGCTCTCTGGCGGTCAGATGCAGCGCGTTTCGATTGCCCGCGCACTTGTCAACGACCCGGAGATCCTACTGGCTGATGAACCGACTGGTGCCCTTGACTCGAAAACCAGCCTTCAGATCATGGAGCTGCTGAAGAAGATCGCAGAGGATCGTCTGGTTATCATGGTCACCCATAATCCAAACCTGGCTGATACCTATGCTACCCGCACCATCAACCTCCATGACGGGCAGGTAGTGTCAGACAGTGACCCATTTGTTCCGCTTAAAGCGGCGGTTTCTACCAAAACTATCCGCCAGACAGCGATGAGCTTTGCTACCTCCCTCTCGCTATCTTTCTCAAACCTGATGACCAAGAAGGGGCGCACCCTGATGACTGCTTTTGCTGGGTCGATCGGCATCATCGGTATCGCTGCGATTCTGGCTTTGGCAAACGGTGTCAATGAGTACATTCGCAGCATAGAGGAGAGCACGCTTTCTCAGTATCCTCTAAGCATCAATCGTACCGGCATGGATCTCGCATCAATGATGAATGGACCCCATGTCGACGAAGATGGTGAGCGAACGATAACCATCACCACTGGTGGAGAAGGTTATGTGCGCGAAATCAACCTTTTGGCAAGTATGTTTAAGAGAGTTACAACCAATGACTTGGCCTCTCTAAAGGTGTTTTTCGACGATGAAGACAACGAAATATGGCAATACGTGAACTCCATTGAGTATTCATATGACCTCACGCCTCAGATATACCTGGGTGATACATCCGATCAGGTACGGCAGGTGAACCCAGGAACTATCAGTCGCCTGATGGACCCAACCGCCAGCAGTATGGGCTCAACCAGTTCAGCGCTGAGTTTCGGCATGAGCATGACAATCTTCAACCCGATTCCCAGCAACCAGGCACTAATCGAGCCTCACTACAACGTTTTAGCTGGTAGATGGCCAGAGGCCTATAACGAATGCGTGCTGGTAACCGCAGGGCGAAACCTGACCAGTGACTATGTGATGTATGCCCTAGGCCTACGCGATACAAAGTTACTTGACCAGATGATCGAAGACTTCATGAACCAGAAAGAGGTCTATATTCCGGTTGACGACCAAGTGTTCAGCTACGAAGAGATCATGAATGTCGATCTGCGTTTGGTTCTCTCATCAGACTACTATACCTATGATGAGGCCTTTGAGATCTATATCGACCATCGTGAGGACGAAACCTATCTGCGAACCCTGGTGCAGAACTCTGAACGGTTGGTGATTGTCGGCATCGTCGGATCCAACCCGGACAGCGACCTGAGTCCATTGCGCCCAGGAATCAATTATTCACCGCTGCTGATTGATTACCTGATGGAAAAAGCTGCTGAGAGCGAACTCGTGCAGGCTCAGCTGGCAAACCCGGACATCGATATCTTTACCGGTAAGACATTCGAGCAGGCAAACAGTGAGCGCTCATCGGATTTCGACATGAGCAAGTTGCTGACAATAGATGAGGATGCAATCTCCGATGCCTTTGCTTTTGATACCAGTGCTCTTGGTTCGTTGAATCTGTCGGGCGCTATGTCTATGAACCCCGGCAGTCTTGACATGAGCTCGATGGGTTCGCTGGACTTTCCCCCGCTTGACCTGACGGCGCTTTTTGCCGGAGTCGAGCTAACCGACCTGCCGATAGACGGCCTGATAGACTTTGCGATGCTTGTCTTAAGCGACTACCTGGATGATCGTCAAGATGAGCTGCAAGTCATAGCTCAGGATGTCTTGGCTGACTTTGCAGAATATCTGCAGGAGCCACAGGCGCAATATATCATCGGACAAGGCTTACCGCTCGCTATCGACTATGTTCAGATGAACGCACTGATTTCCAGAGTCATTTCGGAGTTCTTAGGCTACTGCATTATGAATGGAATCGATGCTGACGGTATGGCAGCTGCGTTTCCGGTTTGGTTGTCTGACCCGGCAAACTCCTCATGGGTTGCAGCAGAACTCAACGATGCTGTTGACAACGAGGCTTTGCTCAACCTGGGGGTCTATCTGGTTGGAAGCTATCTGGCAAACCGCGGCTACACAATAGAAACCATAACCGACAGCATTGTTGCAGACTTCTCTGTCTGGGTGTCTGACCCTATGGTGGCTGGTAAGGTGATGTACTACTTCACGATTACTGTTGACCTACAGCCTCTGCTAAGTAAGATCTCCATGGGTTTGGCAGGTTACCTGCAGAGTGCGATTGAATCCTTCCTCTACCAGTTCATGGCTGCATTGCAAGGTCAGATAACCAGTGGCATGAGTGAAGTTATGAGCCAACTTTCTGGCGCATTAGCAGGAGCGTTCAGTTTTGATGGCGACGCTTTTGCCGGTGCTTTCCAATTCAACATGAATCAGGAAGACATGACCCAGCTGATGCTTTCAATGATGGGCAGGCAGCAAAAGTCGTATGAGTCGAACATGAAGCTGCTCGGCTACGCAACACCAACCGAACCATCAAGTATTTCTATTTACCCGAAAGACTTTGTCAGCAAGCAGTCAGTCATCGATATCTTAGAAAACTACAACTATCGGATGGAAAACTCCGGACAGAAAGACAAGGTGATTATCTACACGGACTTCGTTGGAGCCCTGATGGGATCGGTGACTAAGATCGTCGATAACATCAGAACGGTTCTGGTTGCCTTTGTCGCAATATCTCTGATCGTCTCAAGCATAATGATCGGCATCGTCACCTACATCTCGGTGCTCGAACGCAAGAAAGAAATCGGCATCCTCAGGTCAATCGGCGCCAGTAAACGAGACATCAGTAATGTGTTCAATGCAGAAACCTTAATAATCGGCTTTGCTGCTGGAGTAATCGGAATCGGGTTGACAGCGCTTGCCTGTATACCTGCGAATCTGATTGTTGAAGCAACTATCGGAATTCATAAGATCGCCCAATTGCCCCTGGTACCTGCACTTCAGCTAATCGTGATAAGCTGTTTGCTATCTTTCGTTGCCGGCCTGATACCGTCAGTGGCTGCTTCGCGGCGTGACCCGGTTGAAGCTCTGCGCAGCGAGTGAGGGGTTCACCGAAGAGGTGCGAACAAAAGAGAGGCAGACTAAATGACATCTTTTATCGACAGTCTTTACAAATCTGTCCTGCGTCGACAGGTCATGTATGTTGTTTTAGCACTGCTGGGGTTTTACGTTCTTAACTTTATCGGATCCTATGCTACCATCTCTATCTACAGAGCTATCGTGGTCGCTTCAGGTGCTCGCGTAAGTTACATGCTGCCGCCAGAGATAATCGGCCTCTCAAGCATCATCGGAATCATCGCTGGAGCAGTAGTGATGCTGGCTCTACGCGGAAAACGCCTGGTGACCACCGACCTCACCCATGTCAACGAGCCTGCTCGCGCTACCGACATCATGGCTGCCATCATGCTGATGATCGGCATCCAGGCAGTAATGTATATTCTCACGATAATCCTGTTTATTATGACCAGCGCATTTATCGAACCAGTCGATTCTGCCTACGAACAAGGCATCAGCTCACTGCTTACTCCCATCGGAATTCTCTACATCGTCCTAATCGGACCGGTATTCGAA
The DNA here is from genome assembly GCA_009781525.1 of Coriobacteriia bacterium. GTDB lineage: Bacteria > Actinomycetota > Coriobacteriia > Coriobacteriales > UBA8131 > WQXZ01. The sequence goes on from WQXZ01000010.1 coordinate 14,268, forward strand.
GAAATCATCTTCCGCGGTGCAATCATGCGTTCGCTCGAACGCTTCGGTGTCAACTACGCAATAGTGATCTCATCGATTATCTTCGGCATCTATCACATTTATTTTCAGCAAATCTTTTTCGCCTTCTCAATCGGCTTGATTTTCGCATTCGTCGCCCAACGTTTCTCACTCAAATGGGCCATCTACCTGCACATCTTCAACAACCTCTTCAGCGTTTGCCAGTCAATACTTGTTGAAAACAACCCCGACCTTGCCGTCGTTGTGATACTGCTACTCTACTTTTTTGCGCTCCTGGGATCGATCATCTACCTGGCTATTTCTAACAGGAGGATAAAATCTCACCTGGGCGTTAGAAAACCGGCGAGCAAGTATTTCGTTTTGGGACAAGTGCCGGGGGTTGCGGTTGGGATGGCACCTGGGGTTGCGCAGGGGATGGCACCTGCGCAGGGGGTCGCGCCTGGAGCACCGCTTGGGATGGCGCCTGCACCAGGGATCGCACCCACACCAGGGATGGCGCCTGCGCCACAGCTAGCGCCAACACAATATATGCCTGGCCAGTATGCTATACCACAGCAGCAGGCTGCATTCACTCAGGCTCAGCAGCCTTACCAGCAAATACCAGAAGGCACACCGATTCAACCAGTCAGCGCTCCGGATCAATATAGTCAACCGCAGCCGCCAGCCTATGCGCAGTCTCCGTATTTACAAGGGCAGCAAGTACCGTACGCACAAAGTCCTTATCCACAGGTTCAGCCAGTGCCATTTGCTCAGGCTCCCTATTCTCAGGCACAGCCGGTACCGCACACACAACAGCAGGTACCAATGGGTCAACTGCAGATCAAGCCGACCAAAGCGCAGATTACCGCTGCGTTCGAAGAGAACAGACAAACTGGGGTTTTTCTTCCTCCTGCGATGCCTGGTGAACCTGCAGCACGCCCCTTCCGGATAACGTTTAGCAGCCCAATCTTTATTGCTCTGCTCGTTCTGTTTTTAGGTCTTGGATTGATTATCCAGATTGCACCATATCTTTCCTAGGCTTATGAATGTTGGTTTGACACAGCTGATTCTGGGCGCAAAAGCAGGTGTAGCCTCAGATTTGGAAGCTCTGGCTTTGCGCTTTCAGAAGATGATCTTTGTCAACTGTTCGTTGCGCCTGGATGATGGAACCCAAGTTGAGGATGTTGCCCAAGAGGTTACTGAGCAGCTGCTGTCAGATATCAGTCAACTCAGAAGCCCAGAAGCGTTTACGTCATGGCTTGAGCAGATAATCGTACGCACCTGCTCGCGCAATAACAAGCGCAACAGAAACCGCAAGGCACTCGAAGTCGGATACGATTCGGAAAGCTCTGCGCGTATAGTCAACAGACTGATGGAGCAAGATGTCAGCAATCTACCTGAAGACAGTTTCGACCAGAGCCAGGCGCGCGAACATCTTCTGATAACCCTGCAACAACTACCTCAAGCTCAGCGAGTTCCGCTGATTCTGCACTACTTCGGAGCCATGAGTTACAAGCAGATCGCAGAAACCCTCAACATCAAGATCGGTACAGTCTCAAGTAACATCTCCAAAGGCAAGCGCAATCTTAACCGCCGCCTGATAGATGAGCAGTGATCGCAGTTGGTAGGTCGCTGGATGGTCACCCGTGGTTCGCTGGTGGGTCACCCGAAGCTCAACCTTACCTAAGAGCAACAATCGTGTAGAATATCCAACCGTGCCCTCGTAGCTCAGGGGATAGAGCACAGGTTTCCTAAACCTGGTGTCGGAGGTTCGAATCCTCTCGAGGGCACCACAACGCGCACCAGCCGCAACCACTGATCAACCTTCGTCAACCCGGTTTAACTTCCTCAACCCGTCAACCTCAACCCGTCAACCCCGCATCAGCCGAAATATGCTATGCAATCAACCACGCAGTTGCCCGCACAACAGTTCGTAACAGTTTTTTACGGTTTAGTACACGACTTGACCCGAATCAGACAATTTATGGCAGGTGAGTGTAGCGATATTCGGACACTGATGCGTGTATTTGCCTCTCACACGCCTTTTCTTTGATGTTTAACCTGTCACTGTTGTACTGAACCGTAAAAAACTGTTACGAATCTCAGTGCGCTTGGGGAAGCGAGAATTCTCAGTTCATTGTGGTTGACCACCACCTTTGGAGGGGTTGGAGGCTAATCTTGGGGTTGGTGGTGGTTGGCTGAGCGTTGAGTCGGGTGGTGGATCGCTGGGGCTCTCGGTTGCAGGTTTCGCAGGCTGGGTCGGCGAGGCTCGGTACGTGGCTTAGCACAGATAGTAATGTAACTGCACGCCATGCGGATAGGTGAGCTGACTTGCTACTGGTACGCTACGTCATAAGTAGCTTCGTAGTAATTCGAACCTGATAGAATATGCGCATGTCTGATAACCAGCGCTTTCTTATTCTTTGCATTGGTAACTCTCTGTTGCTGGATGAAGGATTTGCCCCTCGTGTTGCTGAGGAGTTGCTTGCTCGCTATACCCTACCATCTGAGGTAACTGTGCTTGACCGAGGTGTTATGGGCATGGCGATGCTCACTGATCTCCGCCAAGCTGATCAGGTTCTGGTTATTGATGCTCTTGACAACACGGGTGAGCCTCCTGGCACCGTCTTTCAGTTCAAACCAGATGATCTGGCAGAGCGCCAGATCTTTCATGGTGCGCATGATGTCCGTCTTATCGACGTGCTCAACGCCGCTTCCCTTTTGGGAATCACTCCCGAGGTCAACTGCCTTGGTGCACAAGTGCAGAGTATTTCTCCACATGAATTTCAGATCGGGCTTACTGAATCGGTGCAAGCTGCAGTGCCTCTGGTGATCGACCAGATAGTCGGCTGGCTTTCATCGCACGGAATCACGCTTACCCAGCACTAGCTATCTGCGCTTGCTACCAGCGTTCGCCACGCCGGTCATTTGGCCTGGAGTTTGTCTGCCTTCTGCTTTCTTTCTTGCGAGACTTTTTGCTGTCCGAATCGACTCCTGTAACCAAACCGAGCACAGCAGTTACGATACTGATGATGATCGCTGCTAAAAATGCGCTGAAAAAACTATTGATGTAGAAGCCAGTGTCGAGGTACGTGTTCGAGATCCACTTTGTCAGATACAGCACGAATACATTGAGCACCAAGGCAAAAAACCCGAGCGTAATGATGGTGATCGGCAGGGTGATGAGTTTTAGGATCGGCTTAATAAATGTGTTTATAAGAGCTAATACTGCGGAGAAGAGCAAGGTCGGGATCAACACATCACTTCCCAGAATGCCGGGAAGAGGAAGGCTTATTCCGCCGCCCATGAAACCTACTCCAGAGACAAGACTGAAGGCTGTTACAACCGCAACAACTGTTATCAGCCAGATACCGACTGCTTTGTTCACGTCATACCCCTTTGCCTAATAATCTCTCGACTGCTGCAAGGCGCGCACTGACTGCAAGTAGCCTGCTGGCTTGCTCCAGCTCCTCGATTGATGGATAGCTGGGAGCGATGCGGATATTCGAATCCTCTGGGTCTACGCCATACGGCCATGTTGCGCCAGCATCGGTTAAGGTTACCCCTGCTTCTGCGCACAGTTGTACGGTGCGTTTTGCTGTTCCTGGTAAGACCTCGAGCGATATGAAATATCCCCCGTTCGGTTTTATCCAGCTGGCGATGCCGCAGCCACCGAGATCCTCTGAAAGAACCTGATCGACAATATCGAACTTCGGGGCAAGCATGGCAGACAGCTGTTTCATACGTGCTTTGATACCGTCCAGCCCTTTACCTTGTCCGCCGCCAAGTGATTCGAACCAGCGAACATGGCGCAATTGATTGACTTTGTCCGGGCAGATTGTCTGAATGCTCATCAAGGCTTCGATCTGTGCGATATTGCTGGTCGATGATGCCAGCGCGCTGATGCCTCCACCAGCGAAACTGATCTTGGCGGTTGAGGCAAACATGTACCAGATATCCGGGTTGTCAGCCTCTTCGCAGGCAAGCGTCAGGCTGAGCAGATCGTCTGCTTTGTTGCTATCAGGATAAAGATCATGAACGGCGTATGCGTTGTCCCAGTAAATCCTGAAATCAGGCGCAGCTGGTTTCAGCGCAGCAAACCTCCTGACAACCTGATCGGAATAGGTTATGCCTTGGGGGTTTGAGTACTTGGGCACACACCAGATACCTTTGACAGTTGGATCCTGATTGACCAGTCGCTCGACCATGTTCATATCGGGACCATCATCGTTCATTGGAATCGCAATGTTCTCAAAACCGAAAAGGGCTGTTATAGCAAAGTGACGGTCATAGCCGGGGGAAGGGCAGAGAAATTTTAGTCTTGCCTGTTGGCTGAATGGTGTGTTTCCGGCAACACCGAATGACATTGCCCGAGCAATGGAGTCATACATCAGGTTCAAAGACGAACTACCACCGAGAATGATATTGCCATAAGCGACCCCAAGGTAATCAGCCATCAGCTGGCGAGCCTCAGGGATGCCTCGAAGCAGACCGTAGTTGCGAGTATCCTCACCATCCAGGTCAAGGGGGCGCTGGTCTGCAGGCAGAGCAGTCATCAGGTCCATTGCTGAGTCAAGCTGTTCAAAGGAAGGCTTACCTCGCGACATGTTCAGCTTAAGAGCACGAGTGGTGTACTCGGAGTGGCTCTTCGTCAGGCTGTCTAGTTCATCCTGCAGCTGTGCAGTTGTCATTTGCTGGTACTCAACCATGGTTTTCTCCCTAAACTAAATCTAGTCTGAAGATAGATTTGATTCGATATCTTTATTGACCTTAAGTATCATCTAGTATAACCTTGTTTGGCACATTCAAAGGCGTGCTGTTTGCGCATCTTTTGGGCCCGTAGCTCAGGTGGTTAGAGCGCACGGCTGATAACCGTGAGGTCGTTGGTTCGAATCCAACCGGGCCCACCAGAAAACCGCAGGTCGGAGATTTGTTGCACTGGAAACACCACGTAACTTGCGTGGCGTTTTGCTTTATTTGCCCCTTGAAGGTCGTTTTAGGAAACTGGCTGAGGTTAGGTGGAGACTCGCTTGCTTTCCTGCTGGATTTGGATGCTTTTACGACTGAGGGACTCGGGGGTTGCGCCAGGTGAATCTGTGTGCGCAGATGCTAATTGACACCTTGCTAGCCACATAGCACAATGGCAGTTTTTTGCACTATCATTCGGGTGCCATTTACCCGGATAAGAGGCTCTTGTTGTATCGATTACAGCATAGTATTGTATACATTGTCAGTCCGGCCATGACCCTCCTCCTATTACAGACTCTCCTCCCTCCCCGGAGTCTGAACACCACTC
>WQXZ01000011.1 GCA_009781525.1 Coriobacteriia bacterium
ACGCGTTCGCGCTCTTCGGTACGCTTAGCGTTATTAAAACGATCCAGCGTGCCGACCAGATAGCCGGTAATGCGACGGATGCGCTCAAAGGGTCGGCTACCATCGTCTTCGGTCCTGCCGCAAAGCGGACAGCTGTCGCCGATGATGCCGTTATAGCCGCAGACAGGGTCGCGGTCGACCGGATGATTAATGCTGCCGTAGCCCATTCCGCAATCCTTCATGTAGCGAATGATGGTTTCGAATGCCTCCAGGTTCTGTGATGCGTCGCCGTCAAGCTCGACATAGCTGATGTGACCAGCATTGGTCATTGCGTGGTACGGTGCTTCGAGCTCGATTTTCCGATATGCATTGATCGGATAATAAACCGGCACATGGAAGCTGTTCGTGTAGTATTCGCGGTCGGTTACGCCTGGGATGATACCGAAACGTTCTGCGTCGATGCCGACAAAACGACCAGAGAGGCCTTCTGCCGGTGTTGCCAGTAGAGTCCAGTTAAGCTTGGTTTCCTGGGCTCTTGCGTCTAGGAATTCGCGCATATGGCCAATGATTGCCAAGCCGAGGTTCTGCGCACGCTGGGTCTGCCCGTGATGCTCGCCAATCAAGGCAACAAGCGTTTCTGCCAGACCGATAAAGCCAAGCGAGAGGGTTCCGTTTTTCAAGATCTCGCCAACCTCATCGTCCCACTCCAGATTCTCAGAACCTGCCCAGACCCCCTGCCCCATCAGGAATGGCATGTTATAGACTTTCTTGCCGGACTGAATCGCAAAGCGCTCCAGTAGCTGCTGGCAAACCAGCTCTAGCTTACTGTTGAGCATGTCAAAGAACAGGTCGATATCGCCTCTGGCGCGAATAGCCAGGCGCGGTAGATTGATACTGGTAAACGAAAGATTGCCACGTCCGGGAGTTATAGCGTTGCCGGGATCATATACATTGGCAATCACACGGGTACGGCAACCCATATAAGCCACTTCGGTACTCGGAGTGCCATCGTAGAATTGCTCATTGTATGGCGCATCCATGAAACTGAAATTCGGGAACAGCCGCTTAGCGCTAACCAGAATTGCCTGCTGGAAGAGGTCATAGTTCGGGTCTTCAGGATTCGCACTGATACCGTCTTTGACCCTGAAGATCTGAATCGGAAAAATCGGAGTCTCGCCATTGCCCAAGCCTTCTTCGGTAGCCTTTAAGACATTTTTGATGACCATTCTGCCTTCCAGGCTGGTATCCATACCGTAGTTGATTGAAGAGAATGGGGTCTGAGCGCCTGCTCTTGAATGCATGGTATTCAAATTGTGGATAAAAGCTTCCATCGCCTGATGGGTGGCTTTATCGGTGTCTTTAGCTGCCTGACGTTCCGCATAGGCCAAAGCCTGGTCGACTATCTCTGCAGTCAGTCGATCCGATGCGAACTCTGCCAGCAAAGCGATCTTTGCAGCCTGGATATAGTCTTGGTTCATCTCAAGGCTTGCTGTCAGTCCGGTTCCTTTTTCTACCCGCTCAATCAGCTTGGCTACCCGCTCGGTCGGGTCTTCGATATCAGCCAAGAGCTCCAGTGCTGCGACCAGGGCTTTGCGATAGTTGCGTCGGAAGGTCTTGCGTACGCCGACAGCCATTCCATAGTCGAAGTTGGGAATCGACTGGCCACCATGTTGATCGTTTTGGTTCGACTGAATGGCAATACAGGCTAAGGCGGAGTAACTTGAGATATCACTCGGCTCACGCAGCACGCCATGACCGGTAGAAAAACCACCTTCGAACAGCTTGATGATGTCGATCTGGCAGCAGGTAGTGGTAAGGGTGTAGAAGTCTAGGTCATGGATATGGATGTCGCCATCAAGATGAGCCTTTGTGAATACGTCTGACAGGACGCTCATCTGATAAAACTGCTTTGCGGTTTCTGAGCCATACTTCAACATGGTTCCCATTGCCGTATCAGCATCGATATTGGCGTTTTCGCGAGCACTGTCGTTTTGCGAGGCCTCCGCGTTGGTTAGCTTAGCAATCGACTGCATTAGATTGGTGTTCATCTCGCGCACACGGGTTCGCTCTGAACGATACTTCATATAGGATCTGGCAATCTGCACATAGCCGTTGTCTGCCAGTGTCTCTTCAACCAGATCCTGGATCTCTTCGACCGCAGGCGGGTTCGGTGGCACGCCATCTAGAGCGCCGTACAGGATGCGACTTTCAACATCGCTTGCCAATCGTTCGCACTCTGCCCTGTTGTTCAAGAGGCCCGAGGCCACAAAAGCCTTCTCTATGGCATCGGCTATCTTATCAACATCAAAGTCTTCTAGCCTGCCGTCGCGCTTTACGATCTTTTCGATTTTTGTCTGTGATCCTGCTTGAATCGATGCTGCTATCGAAGCGGTGCTGACCACTGCTGGACCTACCTGTCTGGTCAGCTCAGTAGAAACAACCCCTTTTACAGAGGCTGGTGTGTTTGTTTGTCCGATAGTTGTATTTGAACGCGGTTCCGTCTGTTGCATCTTTTTCTCCTTCTCTGCTACGTTTAGCAACATATAGCTCGCCAGCTTTGCACAAATGCAAAGCGCTCTTATTCCTTCAAAACCACAAATGCTCACCGTGTCATTCGTTGGACAGCGATAACGCACTTTGTCGGATAAGTGCAGGCAGTTCCATCAAAAGATGGTAGAATTACAAAACGAAGATCCCTCCTGCACCTCTCCAAATACCTGCCTTGCCACTACATATAGTAGTAGTGTTTTTAAGCATGCACAGGGTATGGTATATGACCTCTGCTGGTTTGGCAAGCCACAAGATATAGTAATGTCTGGTCAAGATTTGTTTGGTGGTATAGCTTTAACGTGGTGTTTGCCTATTAACAGTAGGCTTGTGGTACAATCCATTGGTCCGATTGACCAACTGAATTTATATAGATTATCAGTACGTATAGAAAAGGAACATGAAGTGGCAAATATCAAGAGTCAAAAGAAGCGCAACCTGACTAACGAGAAAGCACGACTGCGTAATCGTGCTGTCAAAAGCCGCCTGAAGACTGCAGTGCGTGCAGTGCACAATGCGATTGATGCCGGTGATTTTGAAGAGGCTCAAGAATTAGCTGAGAACGCCAGTCGGCTTTTCGACAAGGCTGCATCCAAAGGCGTTATCCACCGCAATCAAGCTGCTAATCGCAAGTCAGGTGTGATAAAGCTTGTTAACAGGGCTTCAGCAAACGAGTGAATGCTCACCAAAGTGCTCACTCTTCTTGAAATCGAAAGAGCCGCCCGTGGGCGGCTCTTTTTTAAGTCTGTTATCTGCTTCTGAAGCCAGTGGTGAGGTTTTATCCCGATGATTCTTTGACTATGCGTAGTAGCTGAACTTGAGTTGCTCGTACTCGTCTGCCATCCACTCGATGCGCTGCTTCTGAACGTCGGACGCGTTGGGGTTGGAGCCTGGTGTGACAACGCCTTCGCCGATTGCGAAACCACCGCCTGGAGCCAGCATGTCCAACAGTGCCCGGAACTCAGCACGGACCTGCTCTTCGGGAGTGTCATCGTTCCAGAAGCGCTGTTCGAGGCCGCCGCACATTGCCAGATTGCGACCGAATTTCTCTTTGATTGCAAGTTTGTCGTTTGACGACTGCACAGGATCCCAGAAGCTGACGCCCATGTCGACCAGCTCATCCAGATACTCCTCGAAGTGGCCACAGTTGTGGTGTCCGACCGGAAGGCCAGCCTCGACGAAGATCGAATAGTAGCGGCGCCATGACGGTGCCATCAGATCCTTGAACATCGCAAGCGACAGGAAGGGATTGTGCTCGTGAGCGATATCGTCTCCCAGGAAACCGAAGTCAGGTCGATAGTAGTAGAGATACTTCTTGCCTGCTTCAACAGCGAAGTCGCAGAGATATTCCATCAGTGCTTTGACTTCATCGGGCTCTTCAAAGCAAGCCACGAGTCCGTCTGTGAAGCCCATGAAAGCAACCAGTGGCTGGAAGAAACCGAAGGTTGTGCCGCCACCGAACGGCTTCTCGGGATTGTGGGCATCCCATGATTCCTTTGCCATATCGATCCAGGCTGACTCATCGATATCAGAGATGTCTGGAACCTTGATAACGTCGCGCCATTTTGTGATATCGGGCAAAATAAAGTCGTGGGTCTTGGGCATTGGCGGGTTGATCCCGCCACTGTCGATTGCCGACTCGACACCGAAGATGTCTTTTCCGGTTCCGTCTTCGTTTCTCTCTCCCCGCAGGAATGGCGGTGTGTTGAATGCCCAGAAAAGGTTGTAGGTCGGGACATACTCAGGCACCTCTTTGTTTATGAGGAGCATAAAGTTCTGTCTTGTAGTTAACATTTTTCCTCCTAACGAATCTGTTGATGTGTGTGCAGCTTAAGCCTCAGCTGCTGTTTCTGCTGCTCTGGTCTGATTGTATAGTGTCGGCTGCAGCCTGATTACACACTCTGCAACTAAGTCGAAAATTACCTGGTTCTTCATTGGTTTCAATGTGCCATTCGCATATTCAATTAATATGCTGTAATGGCTGCTGCTGTGTGGGTAGGCGGGTGCTGTGCGCCAGCTGGTGGCTGGCAGGTGACAGTCGTCAGACAGCTGCAGTGTGGGTAAGCGGTTGCTGTGCGTTGACTGGAAGTCGGCTGCCTTCGCAGATTTTCACCAGCCAGAGTATCAAGACGTGTTCGTCGTCCTGCCCACTTTTCATTGCAGCTTCGGTTGAGTGAGCATCTCTCAGTACCTCGACAAGCTCGGCTTCTGTGAAGCGATTCGCTGCTTGAATCGAGGCCCTGATCTGCCACTCCTGTCGTTTCAACTCCGATGCAATCTGGTTGTTTGAGGTCATTCCGCGCTGTTTTAGACTGATGATAGTCAGTATCTCGCGCAACCTGCCCAGGCAATTCAACAGAATCGTGGTTGGCCTGGTTGAATGCATTTGCGAAACGATTCTTAAGACCTGCCTGGTGTCACGCAGGCACAGCGCGTCAGCCAGCTCCCATGGCTTCGGTTCTATCAAAGCGGGAACACTGTCAATAATATCGACTACAGTTAATTGCGTTCTTCCATTTACCTGAGCCATTGCAGCCAGGCGACGTAACTCATTATTCAGAGCCGTCATGGAAGTACCAACCCGGTCGATCAGTGACTGGGCAGCCTGATAGTCAAGGGTTAGTCGATAGTTTCCAGCCAGGCGACGTAACTCATTAGGTAGTTCCGCTCGCTTTGCCGATGAGACATCAATGATCGAGCTTTTGTTATAGCTATTGATTGCCTTGTACAGTCGGGTGTTTGTTGCGATACGATTGGCCGACAACGCCAGAACTGTTGTCTCTGCTGGATCTTTAATGTACTCGATCAGCACCTCGCTAAGCTCCTTGCTAAGCTTCTCTGCATTCGAAAGTACCACCAGTCGATATAGACCGCCAAAGGGTAGGGTTGTTATGGCGTCAAGCAGTGAGTCGGCATCTTTGATGCTCTCGCAGTTGATGGTCTGCGAATTAAGCATGATATCGCCAGTAGAAGCGATGCGGGACGATAATCGACTGAGCATTGTCTCACGCTTCAAGTCGTTGTCTCCGTTTATCAGATAGACAGCCAGCATTGCTGAAGAGGCAGCCTGGTTCTGCTCTTGCTCAATCATTTCTATGTCCGTCAAATCTACTCCTTGAAACGTGCCCGCGTACTCAAAACACCCACAGCAATGATGCTCTATCAGGATAGCTTATGACAAGCCCGTCTGCTGTGAAACGTATATGAATATCGCCCAGTTCATCGGTACGATACACTTCGACATCTGCTGCCGCCAGCGTTGCTAAGGTCTGAGCTGCCGGGTGCCCGTAGCGATTGTTCAGCCCTACGCTGATAATAGCCACCTGACAGGCCCAATCAGTTATCTGCCCAAGGTCGACAGCAGCTTTACTGCCATGGTGGGCGACTTTTATGGCGATAAACCGAAGCTCTGGATAAGTTCTGGTTATTGCCTGCAGAATGTCCGCTTCTGCATCTGCGGTTAATAACACGCTCAAGTCAACTACTCCATCCGCCTCGTAGTCATAATTCAAGGCAGCAACGATGCAATCAGCGTTCCCACCCAGCCTGACAGGATGCTGAGGTAGGAGAATAACCAACTCAAAGCGCGTCGAGAGCTGCAGGGTGTCACCTGCAGCTATCTCTCCGACACGGCTGCTTCCAACCAACTCGATAGCGTTGCTGATAGCTGACGAATCGGCTTGCTCAGATAGCAAACCAGCCGCAAAGTAAACCATGTCAGGTTGCACTGTTCCGCTCAGTGCCGCAAGCGCTCCGCAGTGGTCATTATCTAAGTGAGTCAGAATCAGAGCGTCCAGCGAATACACCTGGTTTCTGGCTAAAGCCTGCCTAAGAGCGGTTGCATCAGCGCCAGTATCGATCAGGATTGTGATTCTTCCCTCCCTGATCAGCAAAGCATCACCTTGGCCAACATCGAGAATGACCAGTTCTGCTGGCCTTGGTTTGAGCGCCTGCCAGGACATAAAGACCAGCAATGCACTTAGGCTGACCCCAAGAAGCTGCCAACGCCGCCTACTGGGTTCAGGCCAGAACCAGTAAAGTAATGCAGCAAAACCAAACGTCACTATTAAACACAGCGGAAGAGATGTAGAGACAGGCGCAGATGCAAACCTGAACCTGGCCAGCGACTCTGCCAAAAAGCAGGTCAGGCTGCTGATCAGGTGCAACAGGCCGACCATGGCTACCTGCACTGGAGGAAGAAAGCCAGCCAAAGTCAAGCCTGGTAGCCCGATAAGTAACATCATGCTGATAAGCGGGGTTACCAGCAGATTTGCAGGTAATGATATCAGCGTGATGCAGGCGAAAACTGGAATCGTCAGAGGTAAGGTTGCAAACTGAGCAGTTAGGCTAAGTGCAACAGGCTCAACTAAATAGCGCTTGATCAGGTTGTTGATTCTCTTGCTCTGCACTGGCTCATCGCCAACACCTTTCCTCAAAAAAAGCGCCGACGCAGACTCAAACCAGGCACTCACCAGTGGCAGAAAAACCCCGATACCGAAAACAGCAAAAACTGACAGCCAAAAACCCAAAGAGAAGACCGTTGGCGGGTGAACCAGAATCATCACACATGCAGTTGCTGTGAGCGCTGATGGCGAATGAGCACGTCGACCAAGCAGGCGTGACCCTTGCAGAAAAACCATCATCAGAGCAGATCGCAGTGCCGAAGGTTGCACTGCGGTGAGAACCACATAGGTACCTATCAAAAGCACCAGTACGAGTATCTCAACCCATGTGGACAGCTTCAGCTTCCGCATCGCCCAGACCAGCAGAGACGCGATGACCGCCAGATGCGAGCCTGACACTGCGACAAGATGCGATAGTCCAGTAACCCGAAAAGCCTCTGCAGAAAAACACTGGTTGAACTCACTGGAGTTTCCAAGCAAAACCCCCGACAAGAGCCAACCACTCTTGCCGCCATCAGTAGTCAGGAGCTGATACCTCTGCTGCCTGAAGGCAGCTGTTCTGCCAAGTAGGTCGGTTTCAAAGAACTGCTGGTCAATCGAGCTGACGCTAAATGAGCAGACAATGCCTTGGCGATAGAGAAACTCCTGCTTATCATTAAGTTGACGAACACAACCTGTCACCTGAACAAAGCAACCATAGGCAGGAACATCACCATCCGGCCAAAACAGTCGACAGCGAAAACTCATACCGTTATCAAGGCAAACCGATGCGATGCTCATAGTACTGTAGCCACTGGGCGAAGGGTCACTGATGATACGGCACATTAGCTGTGTTGGCTGTGCCTTGGAAACATGGGCGAGCATGCTGTCGACGCCACGCCAGTAGGAGCAGCCAAGCGCTGCAGCAAAACAAAAAATCGCAGCAGCCATAAGCAGCTTATTTATCGCCGAAGGCGCAAGCCTGTTAACCAGTGAAGCCGAAGCAACGCGTAGCTTGCCTTGCTGGCTTTGCTGGCTTTGCTGCCCCGGCTTTCTGCTGAACCACCAACCTGTCATGGAGGCGAGCGAGATCACAGCAGGAATCACTGGCTCGAGCGCCTGATTATGCCAAGCCATTCGCTCGGTAATAAGCATTGCAGCCCAAATCAGCCCAAGTGGAACCAGCAGCACTGGAAGCATAGGCCGCACCACCTCTGCTAACAGTCTATTTGCAGTATCGGTCGTTTGTTCAATCGCAACTGTCATTGATACTCATCATCACGTCACGCAGCCAGAGACACCCCAGGCATCCTTTGCTTATTTACAGATTAGATATGGCCGCATGTCTGCCAGTCGCTTCGCACCGATACCGGACACCTGCAGCAGATCATCAAGCGAGTCAAACGAACCGTGCTGGTTGCGATAATCGATTATTCTCTGCGCTGTTACCGGCCCGATGCCGGGAACAGTCTGTAAGGTAGCTGAATCAGCACTGTTGATATCAACCGGAAAACCACTCTGGTTCCGATCGCTTGCAGCTCCCTGACTCCCAGGGTTCGTCTGCTGCCCTTGGCCAGATGTCGCACCACTACCCTGACTGGTAGCCTGACCAACCAGGTCATTTCCTGCGAGCAGCTCACGTTCAGGAACCACGTCCTGATCTCTGAGCGCATCGATATCAGTCTGCGTGGGTATATGAACATGCGTACCGTCAAGCAGCGGCGCAGCAAGATTAACATAGTCGGATGCTGCATCATTAGATAAGCCACCGCATAGATTCACACCGTCAATCAGACGACTACCTGCAGGCAGCGACACAACACCAGGTTGATATACTGCTCCAGATATGTGTACAAAAATCGCTGTGGATAAACCCTCGTTTCCTGACGGATAGGTGCCAGGTGTCGAGTTAGACAGCTCAATTGCAGACTGCTCACTTAGCTCCGCCTGCCCTACTCGTTCAGCTTGTTCGATACGCGACTGTTCGGAGTCAGCGACCTGTTCTTGTCTTTCGTTAACCTGTCCGGTTATGAGCGCAACCTTCTGCTGGTTGTTTCGCCAGTAGAGAGCAAGTACCAGTGCCGCCGCAAATACACAAACGATAACCACAGCAGGTTTAATGGTAAAGGAAAACTCCCTTGCCTCAAGCGCCTGCCTGGATTTACCTGCTTTACCGTTCCTGTTGTGTCGATGTGCAAACACCGTGTTGCATACCTCCTTTTTGTCCGAGCAGTAAGTATCGCAGTACAGTCTTAAAAAGCTTTCGCACGTAGCTATCACACACCTTAAAAGAATCTTAAAGAAAGCTATAAGGCTTGGTGTCTTTGTGCTTTGGTGGCCTTATGCTTTGGTGGTTTGGCGCTTTGGTGGTTTGGCGCTGATTGACCGAGGTCATACGGTTCGGCTGAGTTCTGGCTGACAGAATGGTTGATTGCTTCCGGTATCGCAAATAAGGAGCACAGATGGCGCCCAACCGCAATCAACCTTCGCCGGCTGCCAGCCACCGAGCCGCCAGCCACGCCCCCCAATCAACCCCCTCTGCCGAGCCTCGTCACACCCTCGTCAACCCTCGTCACGCCCTCGTCACGCCCCCGATCAACCAATTCCGGGAATTCGCTTCTTTCTGCAACTTTTTTGCGGTTGGGTGCCAAAATCGCTGTATATTACGTTGCAAATGCAACAGACGTGTGGTATATGCAACAGAAGTGTTGCATATACCACACTAGCTAGCTGTTAAAGTGTGCTTTTTTGGCGCCCAACCGCAAAAAAGTTGCAGAAATTGCTCAAAAGCTGGAATTGGGTGGTACCGGGGCGCGGAGCGCGGGGGGGTTACGGGGGTGCAGAAGGGGGCGCGGAGGATGAGAAGCGGGTCGCGGACAGGTTGCTGGGGTTGCTGGTTGCGAATGAGTGATGCAGGTTGATTTGGGGTTGGCGGACAGGTTGATTTGGTGGTAAGGATTGGGAGAAACGAGGAGGAACGAAGGTCTGACAGAGTGGCACGTCGGACGCATGCTTGTTTGGCGCAGAGCACAGCATACTCAGGGCTAGCCTGTGCTGGGGCGGTATGCGAACTTGGTTTTCACGCTGAACTCTCAGAGGCCAAGCAAAGGAGCCAAACGACGAAACGGCAAACCGATTACGGTTTCTGTGTCGCCATCGAGGCTTTCAACCTGTTGCCCCCAGATACCTTGGATGGCGTAGGATCCAGCTTTGTCATATGGCGGCTCAGCACTGACGTAGTGCTCGATGTCTGCCAGGCTATAATCCGCAAAAGTTACAAGCGCGGTGTCTGTGAAGCTTGTCTCGAGCATTGCAAAAGCGGTGTGACCAGCTGTATACGAAACTGGTTCGCCTATCTCACTTGACGATAAGGCTAGTTCAATCACACCTACCGATGTCAGCACTGTATGCGTACGCCCTGCCAACAGCTGCAATGTCTCAATAGCCTTCTGCCTGTTCTCAGGCTTACCTAGAATGCCATCGCAATATACGACTGTATCCGCCGCAACAACGATCACTTTCTGTTGGCTGGCGCACGCAGCGCACGCAGCGCACGCGGCGCACGCTGACCCTGCCGCATACACCGCGCCAGCAGCCCCACCCAAAGCAAGCCGCTCCACTACCGATCTCGCCTTTGCCAGTGCAAGCTCCTCCAGCAATGGCGGCAAACTGTCAAGCGAGGTACTCGGATCGATATACTCTTCGACATCAGGAGAATACACCTCTGGCTCAAAGCCGTGTGCCTTTAAGATATCCAAACGGCGAGGCGACGATGATGCCAGCACCAGGCGAATCCTACTGCCGTCCGTCCCCAGCCCACCCGCGCAGAGCCTCGTAATATCACTGTCAGCCTGCGTCATACCCGCGCAATAACCACATAACAAGCTATTCAAACAGCTCGCGCAGCCGAATACCGGCTTCAGTCATACCCAGACTGCGGGAACGCACTGTATCCAGCACCTCTCTCAGGTCGGCAGGCAGACGATCGGTGAACTGCATCAGCTCGCCGGTTATCGGATGGTTGAAATCTAATGCGGAAGCATGTAAAAACTGCCTGTTCAAGCCGAGCTCCATGTTACCCTTGCGACGACCACGCCCATACAGAGCGTCACCGACACAGGGATGGTGAGTGTATGCCAAATGAACCCGAATCTGATGAGTTCTCCCTGTAAACAAATTGCATTCAAGCAGGCAAAAGCCATCATCATACAGCCCTGACTCATAGCGCTCAAGCACCAGAAAACTGGTCAGTGCAGTCCGCGCTCTGGCATCACTACTGACCATATAACGCACCCGATCCTTAGACCCCCGCGCTATCGGTGCATCAATTAGCCCACTATCCGTAGAAATGTAGCCGTGCACCAAAGCCAGATAACGGCGATTTACCTCACGCAGCTTAATAGCATCAGTCAGCACCCGGCCAGCCAGGTCGGTCTTCGCCACCAGCATCAGTCCGCTGGTGTCCATATCCAGACGATGAACAATTCCTGGCCGATCATCGCCCTGAATCAACGCCAGATTCTCATAACCACAATGAGCAATCAGCGCATTAACCAGTGTGCCTGAGCGATGTCCTGTCGACGGATGACATACCAAACCAGCCGGCTTCGAAATCACCATCAGATAGTCATCCTCATAACGCACATCAAGCGGAATAAACTCAGCAACCAAACCTTCGGGTAGATCAACAATCAGACTATAGGTAACCAGATCACCCTTGTTCAAGATACGACGTTTTACTGTGGATAAGAACCCGTTGACATAGACCAGACCAGACTCAATCATACGCACGGCTTGACCGCGGCTGATAACTTCCGGCTGCTCCGCCAACAGCGCATCGAGACGCTGTCCCTGCTCACCAGCAGCTACCTGGTACTCACACTCCTGCACCATCGGCTGCTCCCTCTGTGTCGGCAACTAGATCCTCATCAGCGACCGAGCTTGTCCTACTGCTTATAAATATTGAAAGAAAAACCAGAATCGCTCCAATGGTAATTGCGCAATCAGCAATGTTAAAAACCGGAAAATCCATAAAAAGCAGGTTTAAAAAGTCAACAACCCGACCTGCCAGCAGGCGGTCGATTGCATTACCGATGCTGCCGCCGATAAAAATACCGAAGCCGATAACAACCATAGCTGGATGCTGCTTGACCGACATCAGATATGCAAGCACAACCGCAATCGTCACCACCGCTATTATTAAAAAGTAAACTCTCGCACCCTGCATGATTCCCCATGCTGCGCCACTGTTATATGTCAATCTGAACTCAATCATATTAGCAATAAACGGGCGAGCCCCTGCTGCCAGAGTTCGCTCGGCAATATCTTTGCTGATTCGATCGGCTACGACAACCATGGTTGCCAAAACCGCTATGACTAAAAGCGCGGACAGACGCGGTACAGGTTTTCTGCGCATCACTCACCTATGCCTGCAAGCTCAGGCTCATCCCCTGAAAGCTCCAGCAAAACCTCGGCACAGCGCGGACAAAGATCCGGATACGCCTCATTACCGCCCAGCTCACGCACGTTCCAGCAGCGCGGGCACTTATCCCCAGATGCCTGCTTAACGTCCACCAGAGTCACGCCCTCGTCGTCCCCTGCGATCAGCTCGACAGTTGACACGATCAGCAACTCCTCCAAGGTTTCTGCAGGCAATGTGGATAAGATCTCAAGCTGTTTTTGAGGCAAGGTCAGTACAATCGAAGCCTCTTGGCTTTTGTTAATGAGTCCTGCGCTACGAGCCTCCTCCAGCGCTTTGGTCACTGCGTCGCGTGCCAGCAACACAACCTTGAAGTCAGCCAAAAGCTCTTCAGCCTCTGCAGCAGGCGGAGAAGGCACAAAGTCATCAGGCTCAGGCCAACCAGCCAGAAAAACAGACTGGGGTCGGTCAGCTTCACGAATCGATTCGGGATAGTACTCCCAGACCTCGTCGCAGGTATATGACAGTATCGGAGACAGCTGGCGAGTCAACATCTCAAGAATGTTCAACAGCACGGTCTGCGCACTGCGGCGAGCAAGGCTCTTCGGAGATTCTGAATAAAGCCTGTCTTTTATTGCGTCCAGATAGACAGCAGAAAGGTCAGTTACGATGTAGTCATAGACTGCCCGATAAACCAGATGAAAACGATTGGATTGGTAGCCAGCATCGATAGTCTGACCAAGTTGTACCAGGCGTGCCATTGCCCAGCGGTCAAGCGGCAGCATTACGTCCCAACTCACCAGATCAGTCTGGCTGTTAAAGTCTTCCAGGTTCGAAAGTAGAAAGCGGAAGCTGTTACGAATACGCCGATAGGTGTCTGCCAGCTGCTTGGTGATATTGGCTGAGATCGAGACGTCCTGGGAGTTTTCAACCGAGCCAACCCAAAGCCGCAGCACATCAGCGCCGTACTCCTCATAGACCTCATCCGGGTCGATTCCATTGCCAAGCGACTTACTCATCTTGCGACCTTGTTCATCAACAACAAAACCGCAGCTCATGATGGCTTTATAAGGAGCTACTCCGTATGCTCCGACACTGGTCAGTAGCGAACTTTGAAACCATCCGCGATGCTGGTCAGATCCTTCCAGATACAGGTCAGCCGGAAACACCAGGTCGTCACGCTGCTCGAGCACTGAAGTATGCGACACCCCGCTCTCCCACCAGACATCAAGAATGTCACGCTCGCGCTCGATATTCAAAAGGCCAGCTCCGCAATGCTCGCAATGCGTATCAGCAGCCAGGTACTCTGACGGCAGTTTGGTAAACCAGGCATCTGCGCCTTCATTCTCAAACAGCTCGATAACAGCATCGAAAGTCTCTGCCGTGGCTACTGTTGAATTACAGATGGTGCAACGAAAAACCGGAATCGGCACACCCCACGACCGCTGACGCGAGATGCACCAGTCTGGACGGGTTTCAATCATCGAGCCGAGACGCCTGACAGCCCAATCGGGATACCAGGTCAGTTTCTCTAACTCTGCCATGGCTTTTTCACGCATGCCGGTCTTCTCCATAGAAACAAACCACTGATCCGTTGCCCTGAAAATCACAGGATTGTGGCAGCGCCAACAATGGGGATAGCTATGGGCGATCTCGCTGCTTGTTACCAGGGATCCCTGCTCACGCAACCACTCCACGATTATCGGGTCAGCCTGGTTAACATCCATTCCCTGAAAAGGACCGCCCCCTGCATCAAAAACGCCATTGTCATCGACCGGCATCAGCATCGGTAGGTCATAGAGCTCGCCAGCCACATAGTCTTCCTGGCCGTGCCCAGGGGCAGTATGCACAGCACCGGTTCCAGTATCCAAAACAACGTGGTCACCGGTGATAACCACTCCAGTCAGAGTCTGGTGTATAGGATGGTGATACTCCAAACCAGTCAACTGGCTGCCCTTGGCTTTCCAGGTCTCGCCGGCTGCATCCAGCAGTATTTTGTAGCCACTCCAACCAGTAGCCTCAACAACTGCAGGCAGTAGAGCCTCGGCCACGATATAAGCTTTGTTGTCAACTTCAAAAGCTACATAGTCAGCCTCTGGAGAAAGGCAAACCGCTACGTTTGCAGGCAGCGTCCAGGGTGTTGTGGTCCAGATCATCAGACTTATGAAAGTCGATGTTTCTGGTAAAAGTGCCGAGGTTTTATCCACAAAATCGAATGCTACGTAGATGGAAGGTGAGCTCTCGTCAGAGTACTCGATCTCGGCTTCGGCAAGAGCGGTATGACAGTGGCGGCACCAGTGAACAGGCTTGCGTCCACGGTAAATCGCACCTTGCAGGTAGATATCTTTAAAGACCTTGACGTTGCCGGCTTCGTAGTCGGGCGCGTAGGTCAGGTAGGGGTTGTCCCAGTCGCCAAGAACGCCAAGGCGCTTGAAGCCCTCGCGCTGAATGTCGATATTCTCGCTTGCCCACTCCCAGCAGAGGCGGCGTAAGGTTGCCTGATCGATGGCTGCCATCTTCTCTGGACCGAGCTTGGTCTCGACCATGTGCTCGATCGGCTGGCCGTGGCAGTCCCATCCGGGTACGTAGGGAGAATAGAAGCCCTTGGCGCTGTGGTACTTGACGATGATGTCTTTTAAAATCTTATTAAAGGCGTGGCCGATATGAATCGGACCGTTCGCATAGGGAGGTCCGTCGTGCAGGATGAAGGTCTGATTGCCTTCGTTGCGCTTGAGCATTTGCTGGTAGAGACCCATGCTGTTCCACTGCTCCAGCCGTTTTGGCTCAGAGACCGGTAGCCCAGCCCGCATCGGAAACTTGGTGTCGGGCAGGTTCATGGTGTCTTTGTAATCGTTTGCCACTTTGTGTCCTTTCATGATCCTTCAGACAGAGTATTGTATCTCAAGTCTTCGCAGTTCACTGCATCAGCAGTCAGGTACTACTTTTTCGTATACTCCAAGTACAAGCCGCCGTAGGTCATCGTGATAACTTTTCCATCGATTCTCATCGCAAAAATCTCATAGCCGTCATCGCCGTACAGCGTGTCACCTTCTCTGGTGTAGGTAACGTTGAAGCCTTCGCCAAATCCTGCCATGTAGATGTTCGCGTCATCTAAGATCTCAAGGTAGATGTCACCTTCTTCGCGCATCAGGTTCTCGAGTTCTCTACCCTCGACAACATAGCCGCCGTACTCCATTTTGGTCAGGTTATATCGACCTGTAATATTGTCTTTGCCTTGCCTTATTACGAAAAACGCCAAGATGAGCACGATGACAGATAGTACCAGCACAGTGGCTCTCAAGGTGGTCTGTTTGTTGTCTCTTTTCATCCAGGCATCCTTTTATTTGTTGGCCTCACCGGGGGTGCGGCGTGTTACTGTACCCGGTCAGCTGAACATCGACCTGGTTTTATCTGTTATTTGCCTGGTACGGTCCACGTCTGACTGAATCTGCTTGCTCAACTGATCAGCAGACTCAAAGGCTATCATCGGACGAAGCCTTTCAACGAAGTAGACTGTCGCGGTTTGGCCGTACAGATCACTGCTGTGATCTAAGATAAAAGCCTCGATCGCTGACTCAGCACCGGTAAAAGTCGGCGGAGCACCAACAGAGATCGCTGTCGGCATCAACTCGCCTTCGACCTCAAAGAAGCCTGCGTAGACTCCGTCGGCTGGTTGCATTACGCCATCGGTGACAGCAACGTTTGCGGTAGGAAATCCCATAACCCGGCCGCGGCCACGCCCTTGGACCACCGTTCCAGAAACATGATGTGGGCGCGTCAGCAATCGGTTAGCTTCCGCCAGGTCTCCGCTCGCCAAAGCATCGCGGATCCTGGTTGCACTGATCGGCCTACCGCCATCATCAAGCAGATGATGCCCGAAAGCCTCTGCGCCGTGTGTCGCAGCCCAAGCAGTCAGTGTAGTCACATTGCCCTGCGCTTTGCTGCCAAAACGGAAGTCTGCTCCGACATGAATAGCGCGTGGGTGGCAGTGCTTTGCCAGCACCTGGTTCAGAAAGTCTGCTGGAGAGCGGTCTGCCAGCTCCTGGTTGAAAGGCAGCGCTAGGACAAACCGGTTGGAGGTACCCGGCGTGGCGCCCGCTGTGGTATCCGACTTTGCGTCCGATGTGGTGCCAGAGGCCATGCCCATCGCGGCTCCCAGCTCGACTTCCTGCTCGCTGCCCGACTCGCCCACCTTCGCCGCGCCACCGAAATCGGATAGCACCAACCTTGCCAGTCGCTCCTGGTCAGACAACAGCTTCCGACTCTGAGCAGCGGAAAAAAACAGATCGTCCGGATCCCGGTCAAAGGTCACTACCAGTAGTGGAATGCCAAGCTCATCAGACTGCCGCTCTGCTTGCTGTAGCAAATACTGGTGCCCGATGTGCACACCATCAAAAACCCCGATGACGCAAATCGTCTGGCCAAAAAACACCTCCGCACTCACCCTTGTCCTCCTTCAAAGCTGCCTTACGCTTGATCTTCCATATTATCAGCCTGCTCCAAGGTACCCGGCGCGCCTGCTGTGCCTGCTGCTCCCGGCGCGCTTGCCGCACTTGCCGCGCCCCGGGCACCGCCCGCTCCCGGCGCGCTTGCCGCTCCCGGCGCACCGTCTGATACGATTGACGGCTCAACCAGGCAGGCTGCAAATCCTCTCTCATACGTCAGCTGCCTCAGGTCATCTAAGCATAATGCCTGGTCAACGTGCCAGTTGCCGATTCTGGTGCGTCGTAGCTTGCCCAAATGAGCAGGGCAGCCCACAGCCTCACCGACGTCTCTTGCCAACGAACGAACATAGGTACCGCTACTGACCGAAGCATCTAACAACCAAACTCCTGTGGATAAAACCTCGACCTCCAACCGATTGATACTGACTTCTCGCGCCTTGAGCTCAACAGCAACACCCTTACGTGCCTGCTGATAGGCTCTGACGCCCTGTTGCTTGATCGCTGAGAATTGTGGTGGGATCTGGCTGATTGTACCAGTGAAGTTCTGCAGAACCGCTTTAGCTTGCGTGATATCTGTGACTGCATCTGTCAATTCTCCGGTTAAGAGCGTTTGCCCCTCTGAGTCGTCAGTGGTGGTAGAACGACCGAAAACAATCTCAGCCAGGTAATCTTTGTCTGCTGCAGACAACAATGCAGCCAGCTTTGTTGCTGGCCCAACACAGACAATCAGCAGTCCGGTTGCTGCAGGATCAAGCGTGCCACAATGCCCAACCCTGCCTTCAGCACTGAGTTCTCTGACTTGATTAACAACATCATGCGAGGTCATACCGGCTGGTTTGTCGACAAGCAGGATACCATTTAAGGTTGTAGCCCCGCGTTTTGGTTTCTTACCGCGTTTTGCGACTGCTCCGCGCTCGCTGGAAGCTTCGCGCTCGCTGGAAGCTCCGCGCTCGCCGCGCTGAGCAGCAACCTCGCGACCTCCAGTATCCTCATCGCCGCCGAGACCAACCTCGCCGCCACCAGCTAGCTGATTTTCCGCCATCAGAGCGCCTCTGCTTTGATGACTCCTTCTGACAGCAGGTAATGCTTGATTGCTTCTGCTGCTTCTGGAATAGTTCCTGCAAAGTTAAAACCAGCAGCAGCCTGATGCCCTCCTCCACCGTGATCGCTAGCTAGTTTCGAGGCATTGTAATCGCCACTTGCTCGCAGGTTGACCCTTACCTGGGTCGCTTGCTTGTCGTCGAAAAGATAGACCTCTCTAAGTAGAATAGCCAGCTCAGCTCCGGCAACTGATCGAACAATCGAAATCAGGTTCTCGGTGTCGTCTCTGGATGCACCAAGTTCAGCAAAATCTGCTTCAGTAGCCCATGAGTAAACGACTTTTCCTTCGACCAGATAATCGAGTCTGTCAATCAATCTGGCATCAAGCTTTAACGAGTTCAAAGCACGGGTATCGAATATCGCCAATGACAGGCCTACTGGGTCTGCTCCGGCACTGACCATCTCTGCTGCAGCTACAAATACTGCGGAATCATTACTCTGAAACGAAAAACGCCCCGTATCAGTAATTAACGCGATGTAGCACGCTGCTGCCATCGTTGGAGTAATCGTGACACCGCTTGCCTTGATGATCTGCCAGACCAGATAGCCGGTTGCTGCCGCTGTCTGATCGTGCAGCAGATAATCTGTGAACCCGTCAGGGTTTGGATGATGGTCGATGCAAATACTGAACGCTGCACGACCAAGCACAGCCTGTGCCTTATCCATACGAGAAGCCTGCGAAAGATCCACCGCTATCAGAATATCCGGATTATCTGTGTATGCATCAGCCTCAACGAAGTCGGTCGCAAGACCGAAGTCGATAAGAAAACCGAACGTCTGCGGCAATGCATGCTCGCGCGCTAGAAGCTTGGTAACCTGCATGCCCATGGCTTCCAGCAGCTCCGCCAGTGCCAGAACCGAGCCGATAGCGTCACCATCAGGGTTAATATGCGAGACAATAGCCGCGCTAGCCCCCGGTTTGAATAGCTGAAGCAGTTGTTCGATCACTTCCGAATGC
>WQXZ01000012.1 GCA_009781525.1 Coriobacteriia bacterium
AAGGTGTTGTAGCGTGCAACGGTAGCTGCCAGATTTGCTGCTGGCATCTTGTGCTGCTCATAGTGCCTGTTGACAACCTTGTCAGCCAGTTCCTCAAGAGTGTCTGCCTTGAAGATGAAGCCATCTTCCCAGTCAATGTCCGGAGGACCATCAAGTGCGAAGCTCTTTTCCTGTGCCCAGGCATCATCGAAGATCGCCCAGATAGGACCGGCTAGACGCTTGATCTCGCCATCTTCTTCTACGATTGCGCTACCGAGCAGTCTCTCCCAATAGTCAGCACTGCTTGCATCCTCATTACTGAAACGCTGGCCAAGCATATTGACATAGATCATGCCGTCTTCATTGACACGATCCGGGTCGATGCAGATACCATATGAACGTAGCAGCGGGAAGACAGGAGCATCAGAGCTGATCGTCTTATGACGATAACCATACTGGGTACCAACTGCACGAGCCTTGGCAACGTTGATGCCGACTTCGGTCGCAGCAATGGTTCCACCGATGGCGATGATTGCCAGCTCGCCAGAAGCATCCTGGAAGCTGTACGGGTCTCCACCGACGCCATCAGCGTGCTCGGGACCGTAACGCGGATCAAACAGCGAATGGAATTTCCAGTTGCTCGAGGATCCACCAGTAGCAACTACAACACCCTTTGTTGCCTTGACATTGACTTCCTCGACTGTGTCGATGTTGCCATTCAAGAACTCATCGAAGTCAACCAGCGGTTCGGTCTCGCCTGGCATAATGCGGGGGCTGTAGCTGGCAGTGATACCAACAACGTTACCGCTTGCAGGGTCACGCCAAATCTTGTCCATGTGATGGTTCATGATGAACTCAACACCTTTTTCGCGAGCACTCTTCTCAAGAGGCCTGCATAGACCTGGTCCAAGCGGAATCGAGTCGCTACCCATCGGGTTCACGGACTCCCACCCGGTCATGTCTGTGGTAATGGTACGATTCACAGTGTCTGTACCGCCGCCGCCGCGCAAAGTCTCATCAGGCTGATGTACCCAGCCATTCTCGATAATGAAATCGAAGGCGACTGCATGATAATTCGCCGCTCCACGAACAACCTCGCGGATGTTCTTGCTGTCTAGCCGCTGAAAGGGAGCAGTGTGATCGAGATAATACTGGTCTGCACTATCCACAACACCCATTCTCTTCTGCACGGCTGTGCCAGCACCCAGGTGGACGTGACCGCCTGATGTCATGGCATGGCCACCACAGGCATAGTTTGCTTCAACTACGATTACCGATGCGCCTTGATCAATGGCACGGATTGCTGCAACCAGACCAACAATACCGCCACCGACGATGACTACTTCAGCCTCGTAATCCCAATTCGGCAGACCGGAAGCAGCTGCTCCGCCGCCGCCACCACCACCGCTGTTGCCTGCCTGCTGGTTATTGCAGGCAGCTAGAGTGAAGAACGCAGCTCCCGAAGCGCTCAGTGCTGCGCCCTTCAGGAAGTCCCTCCTTGATAATCCTTCCTTCGCCATGGATCATCCTCCTTAGTTTTTGACCACCAAAGTAGTCACGCCCTGTAACAGGTAACATCCATCAGTACCAACGCAGGGTGAAAACATTATCTCACATCCATGTCAAGACAAGGTGAATTTTCGTTATAAACAAGCCGCCCAACAAAATACTAAATAACGTGGATAAAACCTCGTTTTTGCACACGCTGGGTTAATACTGCAGACTACTGTATTTATCCACAATTTGTTGCATTATGTCTGCTGTATAAAATACCGCCTCGCAACCAATGTGAGTTTTTCTGTATCTTTTCAGGCATTCAACCCCTGTCGACAAACAACAGCCTCGTCGACCACCACCAGCTGCTGCTGACATACCTCCAGGTTTCCCGCCGACACACCGCCGACACCATTCCAGGTTTCCCGCCGACACACCGCCGACCTCGTCGACACACTTCTAAGTTTCCCGCGTCAAAAAACCTCAGTTGATGGCACAGATTGACGATTGTGGCGACTTGGGCGTGTGTTTCGCTACTCAGGTCCAGGAGCACTTTTTCAAGCAGGGCTCTGACCTGCATGTTTGCGTTGTGTGCCTTTAGCTTATCGAGGAAGGCTGCTCCGTTTTGGAGGTAGAATCGCCACAATCGTCAATCTGTGCCATCAACTGAGGTTTTTTGACATGGAGCGGCTTAGCACATCAACCAGGTTGATTGCCATGCTGCAAGCTAAACTATATACAGACAATAATTGACGTAGCAACGGAGGAAGACTGGCATGTACATAGAGGTGAAGGTGAAGATCGACGTTGAAACATTTCGCGACTTTTCACGGTATAAGCTGCTGCATGCAAATAATCGACGCAGCTTAAAAATACTGGTAGCAGTTGTTCCGTCCTCGTTACTTCTCTGTATCTTTGGATTAGTGGTCTTGCGTGAGTCTCGTTTTTACATTTTTAGCTATGCTAGTGCCCTTACTATCATTCTTTATGCTTTTTTTTATTTTTATCAACCAGACTCTGTTTACAGACAGAATGAATTACTACCTTCGGGGGAGTCCACCTATAGGTTCTACGATGACCGTGTCGAACAAATTCATCTAAACACGAACATTTACTCACTCGCCTCTTATCAATATACAGCTTTCAAAGAGATCCACGATGCGAACTCTGCTTTCTATTTGGTGCTGGTTAATGATACTTGTCTGATTTTAGCCAAGCGCTATATGGATGCTGGAGAGATCAGCTACCTGCAAGATTTTCTCGCCAATCGATTTAGCAATGTATTCAAAAGTGCTATAGCTTAAAAGGAGGCTGTGGTGTTAATTGAGATAAAGACGTGGATGGACTACGACTCTCATCGTAACCATAGTCGGTTTATTATATTAAGAGCAAACACGCCAGCATTCATCACAACGCTAGTGGTCTTTGTTCTGTTTCCTCTACTCCTTTTTATGCGTGGAATGATGTTCTCACAGGGGACTTTCTACTACACTTTCGGTCTTGCTGGTGCCTTTTTTTTAGTTGTATTTACCCAAAATTTCTTCCTGGAACCAAAAGCCTCATATAAACGAAGTCAGCGACTCAATCCTGGTGAGATAACCTTCAGGTTCTATGAAAACCATGTTGAATACATTTCTGTTGGATTGGAATCAAACGTTTTTAGCGCCTATCAATATACAGCCTTTAAATATATCTATGAGGTTGATTCTGCTTTCTATCTACTATCAAGAAGCAACACCTGGCTTATTATTGCGAAACGATATTTGAACCCTGGAGAGGTAAACTACCTGCACGGCTTGTTTGCCAATCGATTTGGCGAGAACTTCAAAATACGCTAAACTCGTTCAAAAGACCACCTGGATGATCACGCTCCAGGTGGTCTTTGTTTTGTTACATCGGCTTGTGTCTGCATGTGCAAGCATGCACCAGCACTCAGCTAAGCAGCTTAGTAAGCGACTCCCTGCCACTTCATTGCTTCAGCAACCTTTAAGAATCCTGCGATGTTGGCACCGATTACCAGGTTGCCTTCGAAGCCATACTCTTTGGCTGCAGCAGCAGCATTCTTATATATGTTGATCATGATCTGATGCAGGCGCTCATCTACCTCGTCAAACGACCAGGAAAGACGCATCGAATTCTGGGTCATCTCAAGACCAGAAGTTGCAACACCACCAGCGTTTGCGGCTTTTGCCGGACCAAACAGCACGCCGTTTTCTTGCAGTACAGCAATTGCCTCAGGTGTGCTGGGCATATTGGCTCCTTCAACTACAGCAATGACACCGTTGGCAATCAATGCTTCGGCACCAGCCTGATCAAGCTCATTTTGGGTAGCGCATGGAAGGGCGATGTCGCAGGGGACAGTCCAGATGTTCTCGCTGCCTGCAAAGAACTCGGCACCTTCAACACGATCAGCATATTCGCTGATACGACCGCGCTCGACCTCTTTGATCTGGACGACAACGTCTAACTTAATGCCATCATTGTCGACCACATAGCCAGACGAGTCCGACATCGCTACGACTTTCGCTCCCAGCTCAGTAGCTTTTTGCACCGCATAGGTAGCAACGTTACCTGAGCCAGAAACGACAACAGTTTTACCGGCAAACGACTGGCCTGCATCTTTCAGCATTTCTTGAGCGAAATAGCAGAGCCCGTAGCCAGTTGCCTCGGTGCGAGCCAGTGAACCACCAGACGGAATACCCTTGCCGGTCAAAACACCGGTGAACTCGTTTTGGATGCGCTTGTATTGGCCGAACATATAGCCAACCTCGCGGGATCCTACACCGATATCACCAGCCGGAACATCAGTGTCTGGACCGATGTGTCTGTAGAGCTCAGTCATGAAGCTCTGGCAGAAACGCATGATCTCGTTGTCGCTTTTATCCTTAGGATCAAAATCCGACCCACCTTTTCCACCGCCCATCGGCAAGCCGGTCAGTGAGTTCTTGAAGGTCTGCTCGAAACCAAGGAACTTAATAATCGATGAGTTGACTGAGGGATGAAAACGGATTCCACCCTTGTAGGGACCGATCGCCGAATTGAACTGTACGCGCCAACCGCGGTTGACCTGTACCTGACCAGCATCATCGACCCAGCTGACACGAAATTGAATCATCCGCTCTGGCTCAGCAATACGCTCGATGATACCGGCTTTGACCAGATCGGGACGTTTTTCCAGCACTGGCTCCAGTGACTCGAAGACCTCATGCACAGCTTGCATGAATTCCGGCTCACCTGCATTACGCTGCTCGACCTGTGCATAGATTTCTGAGATATATGATGTTTGAAATGGCATAACTCTCTCCTTATCTTAAAAAATGCGATGGTGCATTATATGCCAAAAAAAGACGTTTGGGGAAGGTGTTCGGGGCTGCCATTCAGACAGCCCCGGAAGTTTTTGATTTTCATGGCAGACAGCTGCGTCAGCCAACTGACCCTGCCTTACTCAAACAGTGCAGCAGCTTTCTCGTGCAGATCCACGATTGCCAGCTCTTGCGGGCAATTCTCTTCGCAGAGACGACACTTGGTGCAATCTGATGCTTTGCCAAAAACGGGGCCGTCTCCACCGAATCCTGGTCCGGTTGCAAAGCCGTATTGACGGCGTGCACCCTGCAGGTTGTTGTACTTGGTGTAGTCATTCAGGACATCCATGATACGCGGGGTGTTGATGTTCTCCGGGCAGTCATCGACACAGTAGCGGCAGTCGGTGCACTGAATCAGCGGCACGCGGTCGATTGCCTTGATGACCTCTTTCAGCATCTCGTGGTTCTCTGCGGTCAGCGGTGCGAAGGCGTTCGCGGTCTTGACATTGTCGACGACTTGGTCAAGGGCGCTCATACCAGACAGCACGGTGACCACGCCTTCGAGCTCCATCACGAAGCGTAGTGCCCAGCTGGCGATGGAAGCATCCGGGTCCGCCGCTTTGAACATATCGGCGATCTCACCAGTGAAATTTGCCAGCGATCCGCCCTTGATCGGCTCCATGACAATGACACCGATACCGCGCTCGACGCAAGCCTCGTAGCAAAGCCGCGACTGAACCATGGAACTCTCCCAGTCCAGATAGTTGATCTGCAGCTGCACGATATCGATCTCGTCGGGTTGGCGTGCATCAAGAATACGCTTCAGTCCATCGGCGTTTCCGTGGTATGAGAAGCCGATATTCTTGGCGATGCCCTCCTCTTTCAGGCCTCGCATGTAGCCCCATCCGTCGCATGAGTCAATCATCTCAAGGCGATCGGCACCGATGCCATGCAGGAAGTACAGGTCAAAGAAGGACAGTCCGCTGCGCGACAGTGACTCATCGGTCAGCGCACGCATCTCGCTTTTGTCCATCGGCCGCCTGAGCGGAAGCTTGGTGGTGAACTGAAAGGCATCGCGATCGTAGCGACTACTGACAGCCTCGCGAAACGCGACTTCACTCTGTCCGCTGTGGTAGTTGTAGGCAGAATCAAAATAGGTGTAGCCATTCTCAAGATACAAATCAACCATCTGCGTGACTTGCTCGATATCGATCGGCGAACGGTCATCACCGCCCAACACCGGCAGGCGCATCAACCCAAATCCTAGTTTTTTTATCGGTTTTCCAAAGTATTCTCTCATATTCTCCTCCGCTTCTTAAATCTCGCATAATGAAAAGGCTTGCCGAAACCAGCCGCCTCTTTTCTGAGTAGCCAATGCGAATCACCTGTGCTATCAGTCGTGTTCGTACTATAGTAACAGAGAACAATTCGTTGGTTTTGCCTAGCAGAGAAAGTTAAGGTGACTAAATGACATACACGACATCGAGTTCAACGAGTAATGGCAGGCAGGCGCTGATCCTGGTCGACATCCAGAACGATTTTTGTCCTGGCGGCGCTTTGGAAGTACAAAATGGGGATAAGATCG
This sequence comes from Coriobacteriia bacterium, assembly GCA_009781525.1. Taxonomy (GTDB): domain Bacteria; phylum Actinomycetota; class Coriobacteriia; order Coriobacteriales; family UBA8131; genus WQXZ01. Next base: position 6,361 of record WQXZ01000012.1, read on the forward strand.
TGCCTGTCGCCAACGATTTGGCTGTTGAATTCGCAACAGCTGGTAACCTGGTGGTAGCAACTCGCGATATACACCCTGCCGACCATGGTAGTTTTGCCTCGCAACACGGCACTGCTGTCGGTGAGCTGGGCGAGCTGGGTGGAGTCACGCAGGTTTTCTGGCCGGATCATTGCATCGAAGGCACTGAGGGAGCTGACTACCATCCTGACTTGATGGTTGAATTGATTGTCAGAGAGTTTCCCAAAGGAACTGACGCGAGAATCGACTCATACTCTGGCTTTTACGACAATGACCGGCGCAGCTCTACCGGCTTGGCTGAATACCTGCGAAGTCAGGGTGTTGTCGCTGTAACGATTGTCGGACTGGCTACCGATTATTGTGTAGCCGCAACAGCGCGAGATGCTATTGCAGAAGGATTTGCTACGACGGTTGTCGCCGAGGGGTGCCGGGCAGTGAACATGGAGCCTGGTGATGGCGAGCACGCACTGGAAGAACTGCGAAACCTGGGTGTGGCGGTGGTGTAGGCGGCGGCTGCGTAGGCGCAGCGCGGCGGTGGCGCGCCCGCGCAGCGCGGCGGCTGCGCGGGCGCAGTAGGCGCAGTCACAAACACCACGAAACTCGCATAGTCGGGCAATTCGCTCACCACTCACGTAGCTGATGCAGCATACAGCACACTATTTGGCGTTGTATCAGGTCGAATGCGTGGTTCAAGATACTCGCATTCTATTCTTTTGGCTTTGCTGTACAATGTTCAGCTGTTTGTTTTTTATCCTTTAAAACCGAATGAAACTTAGGGAGTACCAGATGAGAATTGGCATCGGGATTGATACAGGCGGCACTTGCACAGACGCAGTCGCCTTCGACTTCGATACAGGCGAAGTTCTAGCAAAAGGTAAAGCGCTGACAACGCGTGAAAACCTGACAATCGGCATCGGCGAGGCACTAGACAACCTACCACAAGACATGATCAGATCGGCAGAGTTGGTCTCGCTTTCAACTACTTTGGCTACAAATGCCTGTGTCGAGCATAAGGGAAGCCGAGCGAAACTGGTGATCTATGGGCTGAACGAAGATTACATGGATCGCATCAGTAGCGACATCAATATTGAACTGAAGTCAGATAATGTACGTTGTTATGACACGCGCGGCTCTGCTGATGGTTTGATTGTTGACCAACCTGATTGGGATACTGTTCTGCCTGAAATCCAACAGTGGGTCACCGATGCTGACGCTTTAGCTGCAGCTGAGATGTACTCCATGAGAAACGGTGCTCCCTGTGAGAAGCACACTCGCGAATTTGCCCAGTCAGAACTGGGCATTCCTTTTGTCAGTGCAAATGATCTGTCCAGCCAGATCAACGTTTTAGAGCGTGGTGCCACAGCTCTACTGAACGCCAGGCTTTTGCCGATAGTGCAGGAGTTCATCGATGCTGTGCTCGAAGACTTCAGCAAGCGTAAGTGCTCCGCGCCGATTATGGTGGTTCGCTCTGACGGCTCACTGATGTCAGCGAACCTTTCGTTGGCTCGCCCTGTAGAGACCATTCTCTCCGGCCCAGCTGCCAGTGTGCTTGCTGGTCGCAACTTCACCGACACTGACGATTACATCATCATCGACATGGGTGGGACAACCACCGATGTCTCAGTAGTCAACAATCATCAGCCAGTTATGGCTCACGATGGCATCATGATCGGAGGCTGGCAAACCCATGTCAAAGGCGTCTTCGTTGACACCTTTGCTCTGGGCGGAGACAGCAACCTACGCATCGTTGACGATCAGCTGGCTCTGCTCCAGCGTCGCGTGATGCCTCTCTGCGTTGCCTCCGAGCGCTGGCCGAACGTCATCAAGGCTTCTCTGATGCGCCTGGTCAATGCCCGTCATCGCAGCCACTTCCCTCTACATGAGTTCTTCTACCTGGTAAGAGAACCAGCCGACCGCAGCAGATACAACAGCGACGAGCTGGCTTTGGTCGATGCCCTCAAAGAAAAGCCGCTTTGCTTGGCAGAGGTCGAAGATACTATTGGAGTAGATCTCTACAGCCTTAAAAGTGAACGCCTTGAGCAAGAAGGCGTGGTTATGCGGGCTGGACTCACGCCGACCGACTTCATGCACATCAAGGGTGACTATGTTGCCTACGATACCGAAGCATCGCTCCTGGCGGTTCGCTTCCTGCTTACCTGCTTCTGGACCCCATATTCGAAGACCGCGATTGATCAACTGGCTGACAGAGCCTATGAGTTGGTTCAAGGTCGGATGTATGAGAACCTGGTAAGAATCATCATCGCTCAGCAGCACGGACGGCTTTTCTCGAAGCTGGATGATCAGACCGAGTATCTGATCAAGCAAGCATGGGAGACTCGCAATGAGCCGGATCCGATTCTGTTCAAGTACAACTTCAAAACCGATGCTACCCTTGTTGGTATCGGCGCTCCAACTCACATCTTCCTGCCGGAAGTTGCTCGCGCGTTAGGTACCGACTACATTTATCCTGAGCACGCTGAAGTAGCGAATGCTTTAGGCGCAATGCGCGCAGACATTCATGCAGTATCTCGTATTGAAGTCTCTAAGATCATTTCGTTCAGCGCTGGAACCTACTTTGTAGTTCACGCCCCAAGCGGTGCAGTTCGCTATGACGACCTTGAGCCTGCTTTGGCGCATGCCAGGTCAGCATCGGTTATCGCTGCTCAACTCGAAGCGCGCGCCCGTGGTGCTCTTGGTGAGCTGGCAGTTCAGACCACCTCAGGTCCGAACAACTCCACAGTAAGCCGCGAAGGCGGAAACGTTGCCCTGAACTATGTAGCTGAGTCGGTAGTAACAGTAAGGTTCGACGAGCCTTCAGCATAGCCGACACCTTGTCGCAGGTTTTGCGATACGTATCGACCTTCAAGCAGCCTCTAAACCGGGGCTGCTTTTTACTTGCCACGTTAGGTTTGAACTGTACCCGCAATGCGGTGTAGACAGTTGTATTGGAGCAACTTGTTTGCGCCAGGTTACGGTTACCGGTATATAGTGTCGTCGGCTAAAGATACTTCGTGGTAATAATCTCGACTTTATTGGGTTTTTAAATACCGCATATCGTATGCATAAAGTGATACAAGCATCTGACCTGCAGTTTTCTGAATCTATGCTTTGGCGGCAGTATATTGACGACCACTTGAGAGATAAAAAACCCAACAAAGTCGAGATTATTACCACGAAGTTCTCCGAGCCTTTGCGCCAGACGAACCTGAAGTGCATGATGCTGTTATTTATATGATTCTATACGTACTTATACAGATAATATGCAAAGAAAGACCTTTTATGGATTACAGGTGTTCACAGCGATTGCAGAGGTAATTATAATCATAGGAACGCACCTCTTCTTACAGGGAGGTCGGACGATTAGTTAGACAAAACCTGTATGCAGGCGTGTTTTTTGCTGGCTTATGTGAAATGCTTTTATCCCAGCAATTCGCGAGCCTTGTCCAGGGCGGTGTCTAAGCCTGCAACATCCTTACCGCCGGCTTGAGCCATTGATGCGCGTCCGCCGCCGCCGCCGCCAATCAGGGGCGCAATCTGCCTGATCAGCGAGTTGGCATCGAATCCGTCAGCAACAGCTGCTTCAGTTGCAGCTGCAATTAACAGTGGAGTGCCTTCTGCGGTTATTCCACCGACTACCAGTGCGGCTTTGCCATCATAGTTGATGTCACGAGACAGGATGTCGCGCAGCAGATCCCACAAACTGCGCATCTCTTCGACTGGAAGCCCATCGTAGCGAGTGACAACAGTAGTAAAAGCAGCATCAGTAAGACGTGCCTGCAATAGTTCATCGGCATTCTGAGCCAGAGTCTGTCGGCGATCGGCACGCTCTTTACTCTCAAGTTCACGAACACGCTGCTGCAGAGCTTCTATGCGCTCAAGCAGCTCAGATGGACGGGCATTCAGCGCTGTAGCCACAGCCTCAAGCTGCTGCTCAGTACGCTTTACCAGCTCAAAGGCATCGTATGAAGTCACTGCTTCGATACGTCTGAGGGACGCACCAACCGAACCTTCTGAGACTATCTTAATCAGACCGATCTGTGCGGTGTGTGAAACGTGTGTTCCTCCACATAGTTCTTTTGATTCTTCTCCTGCTGTAAGTACCCGTACGATGTCATCGTACTTCTCACCAAATAGGGCAATGACTCCTTCGGCACGAGCATCATCAAGGTTTGCATAGCTGGCGCTGACGGGACTATCGGCAATAACCAGCTGGTTTGCCAAGGTCTCAACAGCATCAAGCTGCTCTTTGCTGAGCTGCGAAAAGTGGGTGAAGTCAAAACGCAGACGATCAGGAGCGACCAGAGAGCCAGCTTGGTGTACGTGGTCTCCGACTACCTGGCGTAGGGCATAGTGCAGCAGATGAGTGGCTGTATGGTTGCGCTCGATGCGTTGGCGACGCTTGCGGTCAATGCTTGCCAGCAACTGATCGCCAACCTGCAGGTCGCCTTGCACGACACCCTGATGAGCGTAGATGTGCTCGTAGGCGTGGGTGTCGGTGACGGTGAATTCGGTACCGGTTAATGTGGTCAGGCTGCCAGTGTCGCCAAGCTGTCCTCCCATTTCGGCGTAGAAGGGGCTTACGTTTAAGACTACCTGAGCGGTTTGACCGGCTGAGATTTTATGCACAGAAAGGGCTTTTTCGTCTTGCTCGATGATGATTGCCAGGACGGTCGCGTTGGCTTCGGGCTGGTCGTATCCGACGAACTCGGTGGCGCCGTGGGTGGCGGCGATTTGGTTGAAGATGTTGTCGGTGTTTGCCCAGGCTTCACCTTTGACAGCATCGCGGGCGCGCTGGCGCTGCTCAGCCATGGCGGCTTCGAATCCTTCGCGGTCGACTGTGAAGCCTTGCTCGGCAGCGATCTCGGTGGTCAGCTCGATGGGAAAACCGTAGCGGTCGTGCAGCTCGAAGGCAGTTTCGCCTGGGAGGGCAGCTCCGGCTGCGAGCTCATCCAGATGGTTGTCAAGGTAGCTTTGTCCCAGCTTGAGGGTTTGAGCGAAGCGCTCCTCTTCGGCGATGATGACGCGCTCGATCAGCGTCTGGTTTTCTTTGGTCTCTACGTATACATCACCCATCATATCAACGACGACACGCACGGCGTTAAACAGAAAGGGAGCCTCGATGCCCAGCAGGTGGCCGTGGCGCATGGCACGGCGGAGCAGGCGGCGCAGCACGTAGCCGCGTCCGTCGTTACCGGGCAGGATGCCGTCGCCGATCATGAAGGTGCAGCTACGAATGTGGTCGGCGATGATGCGCATCGAGGTGTCGTTTTGCTCGGACTCGCCGTAAGTGAGCCCCGACAGCTTCTCACTGACTGCGATCAGGGCGCGCAGCACGTCGGTTTGAAAGACGCTGTCAAGATTGTTCAGTATCACCAGCGTACGCTCAAGGCCCATGCCGGTGTCGATGTTGTTCTTGGGAAGTGCGACCAGGGTGCCGTCTTCCTGGCCGTCGAACTGGGTAAAGACACAGTTCCAGTATTCGAGGTAGCGATCGCAGTCACATCCTGGTGCACAGTCTGGATTGTCGCAACCGAATTCTTCTCCCAGGTCGTAGTAGAGTTCACTGCAGGGGCCACAGGGTCCGGTCGGTCCGGCGCGCCAGAAGTTGTCATCCTCACCGAGCTTGAATATCCGGTCGGCAGGAATGCCCAGTGACTTCCAGATTTCCATGGTCTCATCATCGTCTTCGAAAATGGTGAAGTACAGGCGATCCAGGTCAAAGCCCAATACGTCCAGGCTAAATTCAAGTGCCCACTCACACATCTCCTGCTTGAAATATGCTCCAAATGAGAAGTTGCCAAGCATCTCGAAAAACGACAGGTGGCGGGCATCGGTGCCAATCACGTCGATGTCGGTTGTGCGAACGCATTTCTGCACCGTGGTGGTGCCGACGTATTGCTCGTCCAGCTGCTTTTGCTGGAGAAACCAGGGCTTGAACTGAACCATTCCTGCGCTTGTTAGCAGCATAGAGGGATCATCGGGGACAAGAGAAGAAGATGGCCAACGTTGGCATCCCTTTGATTCAAAAAAGGAGAGGTATTTCTCTCTGAGTTCGGCGCTGTTCATAAGTCACTCTCTATTCTGATACAGGTCGGACAAGTATGCACGAAATGCATACTAAGTACGGTACTCGGTATGGTAGACGATAAGGATAGCCTAAGTCAGGCTTGTCGGCGTACTGAATCGGTGAAAAACTCGGGCGGGGGTGCTGGGGGGTGCGGTGCACGCCTGGTGGCTGGCGGGGCTGGTGCGTGGCGCTAGGTGTGGCGGTGCTGGGGTGCGCGGTGGCAGGCTCCCAACTTCAGCCGAAATAATCCGGGGGGTATCTGAACTGCAGGGGCATGTTCAGCGCGTCTTCTGACTCCGGACTCAAGATACTGTCAGCAAGCAAGTCTCTAGCTGCCTGAACCGTGGTCTTATCCCCAGTTTTCTCTGCCCGCTTGAAAATGGCTCCATCGCTGAAGGCGATTTTGCGACCATTGGTTTTTTCGAAGTAGTAGACAAAGATGCTTTTTGCGGCGGCAAGCAGAGGAATCGCGGCGATCAGTCCAGGCACGCCGGCGAGAGCTCCGCCTGCCAGCACGCCGACCAGGATAATCGCTGGATGCAGCTCGACGGCTGACGACATCACGCGCGGAACGATCAGGTAGTCGGTCAGCTGAACCGCGATAATGACGACCACAATAGCCAGCACTCCGGTAATCGGCGAGGTCAGGAAGCCAAAGATACCGACAACCACGCCCGAGATCCACGGTCCGACGATCGGCACGAACATCATCAAGCCGGCGACCAGCCCCAGCAGAACCGGATAAGGTAAGCCTAGAATGGTAAAGCCGATGCTGGTAAAGATGCCAACACAGGTTCCGGCAATCGCCATTCCTTTCAGGTAGCCGCTAAGCGCACGCGAGAAGGCGCTGGAAACAAAGCTCATGTCGTCGCGGTATTGCGGGTTGATCAACCGGCGAACCTCGAGCTTGATGGTCGGCAGATCCTTCAGCACCCAGTAACCGGCAACGAGCGAGATAAACAAAGTCAGGGCGGCGTTGGCCAGATTCGCACCGATAGTGATCGCCCTCTCAGGCGCGTAACTGACGAATCCCAGCGCCCACTCATTAACGGCGACACTGGTCGAGTGCACCAGCTGACCCATGATGTTGTCGCTATTGTTCTCAAGCAGGCTGATGTATGCATCCTCCAGACTTGTGATGTAAAAGGGAATCTGCGTCACCAGCTCGATCAGTTGCCTGGCCAGCATCGGAATAACGACCAGCCCAGCCAGCGTGACGCAAGCCAAAAGCAGCACATACGCAATCAGCGATCCCGCCCAGCGCGGAACGCCCCTCGCCTGCATCCAATCCACCGGACTGCGCAGAATAAACACCACCAACGCTGCCACCACGATCACAGCCAGCGCCATAGTCATCTGCCCAAGCAGGTACCAGGCTCCGATGCCCAGCACCACACAGCCGATAATCGCCCAGATCAGGTAATAGAAATGCTGTATTTTCTGCAAGACAGTGATTGGGGAGAAGTTCGCGTCGAGCTCATACGTCTCGCGCGCGAAGTCGTCAGGTGCAGACACCGCGGGGCCGCGGCTATCCATGTCGAAGGCGTAGGGGATGTTGGTCGGCGCTGCCTCGAGGTCGCGAGTGGCAGGGGTAGCGGGTGCGGGGGCAGGGGCGACACTACCAGCCGCGGTGCTGCTTGCCGCGGAGGCTGCGGTGTCGGCGGCTGCGGCGACATCGCCAGCTGCGGCGGCGCTGCCAGCCGCTGCGCCGACCGCGCTTTCTAGCTGCCCTGATTCGATTGCCTCACTGCCAGATGGTTGTTGATCTTTGTCTCTACTCATAGCAACCTTCAATGCAGTCCCTGTTTTGGATTACTTTATCGCAATTAACTAAAATGGCCACTGTGGCCTTTTGCTCTCTGGCTCGACGACATCGATATCGTCTTGGTAAGGCGGAGTGGTTTCGTCAGATGAAAGTGGAATTCCTGCAACAACCTGGCTCGCAGCCGGTTGGTTATCGATGGGGTTTTCAGCGAAGGTCGCTGGTGCGGGTGCCGCTGCTGGTGCGGGTGCCGCCTGCTCGGCTGCTGTGGCAGGAGCCGATGCCGGTACCGGTGCTACCTGCTCGACTACTGGCGTGGTCGTGTCGACAACGGAAGAAACCAAATCATCGACAGCTGAAGAAATCAGATTCTCTGCGACTGCCTGATCAGAGGCGGTATCTTCAACGATGGTGGTCACAGCTTGGCTTTCTTCATCCTCAGCAGTACCTACCGCGCCAGCTTCTTTAACCGCCTGCTCTGCTTCAGCATCAGCAAATGCATCGTCAGCAACTTGATCTGCTCCAGCATCTGTCAATGCTGCCCTGGTGTCAGCCTCGGGCTTTCTTTCGCTGAATATGTTTCTGACCTTGTCTGTTGCAGATGTCAGAAGGTTAAGCGGTGTGTCAGTTATCACATTGACTTTCTTTGCCGCACTGGATGCGACATCAGTAACATCAGTCAGATTTGCCAGTATCTGATCGGCTCGCATTATCTCAAGATTAATAGCATCCACCGTTAACGATATCCGTTCAACCAGCGGATCTATACGCTTCATAGTCGGCTCCAGTGTCTCAAGGATATCGTTAGCCTTTTTGACAGTTGGCTCAAGCGCTTCCAAAACCTCAGTTGCCTGCTTGATTGAAGGCTGAAGGTCCTCAGCAGTGTAGCGTACCCAACGCAAAGTTCTTATCAGCTCGATAACTGCATAAACTACAACCAGAACCAGAACTGTTCCTGAACCTAACAGAATCATTCGTAGAGTATCTTCGGTAATAAGCATATCTATCATCCTCTATAAACTTTGGCCATTTATGTGTAGTTTCCCCAGCTAAGTCCTTCAAAACTTTGACGTTAACTCCATGCGGCTAATCATAGCAGATAACATGCGCCAAACCCCTATTCAGTCTGCGCCGAAAACTCCTGCGAAAACTCCCGGTGGACGAACCGCATAGCCATGCTTGCATCTATCTAACCGAACTGGTAGTTTATCTGTCATTTATCAGTACGAGTGTTGCTGCAGCTGCACGGATTGCACCATAAATCATCATGCATGAACCCAGATCCAAGAGAGAAGGCATAAAAATGGTTATCGATTTTCACACCCACGTCTTTCCCGATACCTTAGCTGAGCGCGCCATAAAGGTGCTTTACGACGAAGCTGATGGGCAATTCGAGCCTTCGCACAATGGAACTGTTTCTGGCCTAATACATACCATGAATGCCGCCGGTATCGACATCTCTGTCAACATGCCGGTCATAACCCGTCAGTCTCAGACAACCAGCACCAACCAGTGGGCGGTTGAAACCTGCTCCGATCGCATCATCAGCTTCGGCGCGGTTTTTCCGCACACAGACGACTACCAGCGCGACATCGACTTCGTGGTCAGTCTCGGACTGAAAGGCATCAAGTTCCACGCTGAGTACCAACACTTCGTGCTGGACGACCCCCAGATGCTCAGGATCTACGACTACGCCCTGGCTCAGGGACTGATCATTTTGCACCACGGAGGATATGACCCCGCTTTCCCGCACCGTATAGATCTTCTCCCCAGCAATTCCTAAACGTGGTCAATGCCATGCAAGGAGGCACGATCATTGCTGCGCATCTCGGCGGACAAGGTCAGTGGGATGATGTGGAGAAGATCTTAGCTGGGAGTGATATTTACCTCGATACGTCGATGGGCTTTGAATACTACGATCACGAACAGTTTTTGCGGATAGTGCATAAGCATGGGGCGGATCGGATACTGTTTGCCACGGACTCGCCATGGAGTGATGCGCGGGCGGAGCTGAAATCGTTGCGAACACAGCCGCTCTCAGCAAAAGACATCGAGATGATCGCTAGCGGTAACGCCAGGCGGATACTGGGAATCTAGTTGCACTTTGCTGCTCGCGCCGTCTGCGCCGCTGCCTCGCGTCGCTGTCTGCGCTGCCGCCCGCTTAACCGCTCAATTCCGAGACTCGAGCATTTTCTTTCTTGTCAGTTGACCTCACCAACTTAAGAGGCCCGCTTACTTGGAGCAGGCCTCTTGGTGTGTTTATCATTTGTTGCCCGGAGTCACCTTTTGAAACCAGACGAGTTCGAATTGGTTTAGTCAGTGTAACCGTATACTTCCTTACCATATCTGTAGCATTCGTTCCAGATCAGGCTCTTGAGGTCATCAAGATGTGTATCGCCAACGAAACTGACCGGCCAGATCAAGGTTCCGAAAGCTCCGCCTGGGCTGTACTTGTCGATGGTAGCGCGAACATCTGCCTTGACCTCTTCGGGATCATAGTTCGGGTAGTTGGCTGGATAGTGCTTGCCCCAGTCATGTACGCCAAGATAAGTCATCTGCTGCGGATACTTCTCTTTGAGAGCCATGATGTCATTGGTCTCCTGTGCCGGCTCGACATACTTGACACCGTAATCAATCATATCAGGCAAGAATGGCTCAATGAAACCGCAGATGTGGAATATGATCGGCAGACCACGCTCAACGGCTTGCTTTGAGAAGAGTTCATAATAAGGTCTGAACAGATCCCTGTACATTGCGAGCGAGAAGAACGGGCCACGCTCGGTGCAGGTATCATCACTCAGTGACCAAATGTCGGGCTGGAATACGTCCAGGATCTGAGTGGTGAATGGAGTGTACAGCGAAGCAACATAGTCGAAGAGCTCTTTGACAGACTCAGGCTCTTCAGCCATGGCAACCATTGCACCTTCGAATCCCATCAGTCCAACAAGGAACATCCAAGGCCCAAAGCCATTCCCGGTTCTTAGGGCGGTCACGCTACGGTCTAGGCCGATGCGCTCAAAGGCTTCATTCTTCTGGGCTTCAAGATCGATGTCGTCACGATACTTCGGCTTCGGCAGAACGTCGCCCCACTTGGTGATGTCTTCGAGAACGAAAACATCCGGCTCTGGCATTGCTGAGCCTGCTGTCTCCTGGTTCGGATAGTTCGTCACGCCCCACATGCTTGTCATGCTGCCATCTTCATTGATGGTTGGGGGTGGAAACAGCGACGCGCCAGCAGACTTCGATGATGTCTCCGGAATTGGCTCATTACCACTGAATGTGTAATAAGGCACATACTCCGGCATACCACCGCCTGCCAATTGCAAAAAATTGTCTTTCGGTGAAATCTTCGCCATATTGCGATTCCTTTCCCTCACTCGGCAGATTGCCGATTTCTTTTTACCGTAGCACTACCATTTGCTCTGACGCAAACACGACATAAGCGCCCTTCCTACCACGGCTTTCCAGAGCATTTTACAGATATATTCAAACAGTGAAAGACTTAAATGCAAAGTGCACAAAAAGCTGCACATTCATCTGATAATACTCAAATCTGAAGACAAGCAACTTACAAGCTTAATCGAACAATGTTCTTGCACCTTGCATCCAAAGGTTTATTCGTCTGAACAGATGGTTTACGTGTAGCTGAGTGTAGATTATCCAACAGACTGAAGGTACATTCTTTGTTAGCTTTGGTTAATTGCGTGAAATGGCTTGACAAATACTAAAGTGCGTCTATAGTACCTCTGGTGTTTACATTTTGTTGCCTTATCGTTGAGTGAGGTCTGACTGAGGAGGAGGACATCACGAAACGCTGGGTGACTAAAACCTATGTGGCTTTAAATGAGGGATAAGACTTTTAAAGTCGTTCGGGTTCTAGTAAAAAAACAAGAAAGAAAATGGAGGAGTAATGGCTGAACAAAAAGAAATGAAGAAACATTTACCTTGGATATTCGCCTACCAGAGTGGTGTCGGTAGTTTCGGTACCACACTGATCTTAGGGTATCTGTCATTCTTCGTAACCGAGTACA
>WQXZ01000013.1 GCA_009781525.1 Coriobacteriia bacterium
ATCAGAGGACTGAATCTGAAGGCATACTATCTGAGATGGTTTGGAATCAGGAAGAAAGAATTATTCAACTAGACGAAGGTTTGCTTGATCCGGTCTACCGATACAGTGCTACTAGTGATGTTAAGGATCCCTGGTCGGTAGTGCCAAGCCCTTATTATCCAAATTATTCAGGCGGTATTGTTTATGCTGTAACGTATCTTTTCGTTGGCTTTGACGGGCTTGTGCGCATAGTGTTAGTACACGCACAGACTGAAGATTTGCTTGAACAGGCAACAAACATCGTCGAGTGCACTTATACGTTTGACTGTCTTCCTTCCAGTCAGACTACCGTCAATATAAGCAGGCTTGAGCAGCAGGTTCTTTTTGACTCATCTGGTGTGAGGGTGACACTGTTTGGCTACTATGAAGCCAAAGATAGGTTTGCGATAGTCTCGCTGTTGTTCGAAAACGATGGAGAAAACGACATAATTATCCTTGGTACTGAACTAAGGGTTAACCAAGTTCCATTGCAGTCCGATCGCTTTCTCAAGCCTCGGTTTATTCCGGCAGGTGATGGCGTACTCTGGCGCTTTGATATAGGCTTTGATTTAACGGCAGCAAACATCGACTCTGTCAGTGTGATTGGGTTTTCTTTTCAGGTACTTGAATCAGATGGTTATATGTATGGTGAGTTGCTGTTTCCCATAGATACAGACGATTTGTTGCTTACTGATTAATGCAAGAACGATACCTGCCCTTGGGCGAATTGACAGCATAGCAGTTGCCTCTGACGAATCTGTCCTTCAACTTCGTTGAGTAAACCACTCTGATTTATTGAAGTCTCTGGAGGCGACGACCGGATTCGAACCGGCGAATGATGGTTTTGCAGACCAGTGCCTTACCACTTGGCCACGCCGCCTCACTCCAAAATGCACCCCTTGCCATACCTATAGAGTTTGCAGAATCAATAAGGCCGGTCTGGCGCAAGTGCGCCGACCGACCTGTTCCAATCATGGAGCGGACAACGGGATTCGAACCCGCGACCCCAACCTTGGCAAGGTTGTGCTCTACCAGCTGAGCCATGTCCGCACGCGCGGCTTTACATTCTACGAAAGCCAGAAGCTAAACGCAAGCCACACTGAGATTTTATCCACATGATCTTTGTGCGCTACGGTTTATTCTTCGGCACTCTTCCACAGTTCGCCAATAGCTCCAACTGTAGAGGCCAAGCCTTGCATCTCAAGCGGCATGAAGATCTTGGTTGCTGATCCGTTTGCGACATACTTCAAGGTCTCTAGGTAGCGGAGTGAAATAAGGTCTTGGGTCGGCGCGCCTTCGTGGGTGGCGTTGTAGATGCTCAGAATCGCCTGGGCTTCACCTTCAGCTACCAGAATCTTCTGCGCCTTTTCGGCTGCAGCGATTTCTCTCATTGCGGTAGCGCGGCCCTCAGCTTCAAGGATGGCGCTTTGCTTGGTACCTTCGGCACGGGCGATTGCGGCGGCGCGGTCACCTTCGGCCTCAAGAATCATGGCGCGGCGGTCTCGCTCTGCCTTCATCTGGCGGTGCATCGCCTGGGTTACGTCGGCCGGCGGCTCAATGCGCTGCAGCTCGACGCGCACTACGCGGACACCCCACTTGTCAGTTGCTTCGTCTAGGATGTCACGCAGGGTGATGTTGATTTTCTCACGGCTTGTCAGGCACTCGTCCAGCTGCATTTCACCGATAACGTTACGCAGATTGGTTTGCGCCAGCTTGGTTGCAGCCAGATAGAAGTTTGTTACGTTGTAGATCAACTTGAAGGGGTCTGTGGCCTCGTAGTAAACAACAGCATCGACGGTGACTGCAACGTTATCTTTGGTGATGACCTCTTGCGGGGGAACGTCGACGACGTTCTCGCGCATGTCGACCTTGGTGACGCGGTCGATAAAGGGAATCAGAATGTGCAAGCCTGGCTCCCATACTGTGATGAACTTACCAAGACGTTCAACCACACCTTTCTCATACGGACGAATAATTCGGATTGCCCTGAAAGCAAAAACCAGAACAACGACCAACACGATTATTCCGAAAATCGCGACAGGAACAAACGTGTCAAAAATGCCTCTGACTGCTAACATCGCTACCTCCCTTTCTAATTCTTCTACTCTTTGAGTTGCTCTCTACTGCTGGCTGTTTTCTACTGGTAGCGCCTGACAACCAGTCTGGTGCCTTCGATACCCAGAACAAAAACGCGTTCGCCAACTACCAGGTCGCCTGTGAACTGCTCGAACCCAGGCTCCAGTACTACATTCCACGATTCACCATCGATTTTCGCCCGACGAAGTCCGACCGGGGCTGGTTGGTCGATGATCAGTGCATCCATACCAATCAGGCGGTCAACACCTGACTTCGTGGTTTCGCCTTGCGTAAGTCGTCTTGCCAATGGCCGTAAGGCTGCCAATGAGACTACAGAGACAACCAGAAACGCCAACCATTGCCAGAATAGACTGAGGTTAATGAAGTTCAAGAACCAGGCGACGGCTGCACCAAAAGCAAATGGAAGTAGGAACAGAGTAGTTGTCAACATTTCGCAAACTAACAGACCTGCTGCCAAAAGTATCCAAAGCCAAAACCATATTCTCATTGGATCCATGATGCCTCCCATCTTCGCGGCGATAAGAATCACAAAAAACCGCAGTGTCATTATCGCATAGATGTAGGTTTCTTGCCTTATAATCAAAGCCTTGTATTTAGCAAAAGAGGTTGTGATAGTAATGAAACAGAGAATCGAGGCGCTGATTAACCAGGCTTTTGTCGACTTGGTTGCTTCTGGCAGGTTTGTTGCTGTGGAGCTGCCCACTGACTTTGTCGAGCGACCCCGAGAGAAAGCCCATGGTGATTGGGCTTGCACGATTGCGCTCAAGCTGGCAAAACCACTCAAGCAGAATCCTCGCGAGATTGCCGAAGCAATCGCTGGCGCTATTGCCAGCGACCCGAGTATCACCTCAGTTGAGGTTGCCGGAGCAGGGTTTATCAACCTGACACTTTCTAATCAGGCTTTGCAGCAAGAGATGATGCTTGCGCGCGAGCGAGGAGCTGACTATGGTAGATGTGACATCGGAGCCGGTAAAACTATAAATGTTGAGTTCATCTCCGCCAACCCAACCGGCCCGATGCATGTCGGGCATGGCCGCTGGGCTGCTCTTGGCAACGCGCTTTGCCGGCTGCTTGAGCATGCTGGCTATCAGGCAACACGCGAGTTCTACATAAACGATGCCGGCCACCAGATGGACGTGTTTGCTAACTCGGTCATCGTACGCTATCGCCAACTGCTTGGTGAGTCTGTCGAGGAACCTGAGGAGTTCTATGGCGGTAGCTATGTCGCAGAGATCGCCCAGGAGATTCTGGACGAGGAGGGCGACGTGTGGCTGCACGGAGCAGCGGGTGCCGCGGGCGCGGAGGCAGTTGCCGCGGGCGCCGCGGGTGCCGCGGGTGCCGCGGGTGCCGCGGGCACAGGCACGGGCGCTGCGAGCACGGCTGCAGGCAACACGGCTGCGGGCGCAGACGACACTACTAACACCACCGACACCGATCAGCGGCTTGAGCATTTTCGCGAGCGCAGCTATCAGATGATGCTTACGAGTATCAAAGAGCTGTGCGAGCGCATTGACGTAGCTTTTGACGTCTGGTTCTCAGAACGCGAGCTGTATAAAGCTGGTGCTGACGGTATCAGTCCAGCTGAGCAGATGCTTCAACGACTTGATGACATGGGCTTTCTATATGTGCAAGATGGAGCAACCTGGTTCAAGTCAAGTGAGTTCGGCGACGACAAAGATCGGGTACTTATCAAATCGGATGGGACATACACCTACGTCACTCCCGACATCGCCTACCATCTTGATAAACTTGAACGTAGCAGCTACGGCAGTGAGAGCCTGATAAACATCTGGGGAGCAGATCACCATGGTTATGTTGCCAGGATGCAGGCTGCTTTAGCGGCATTCGGCTATGAAGGGCGCTTACGGGTTCTACTCGGTCAGCTGGTAAACCTGTTTCGTGATGGGCAGGCAGTGCGTATGAGCAAACGAACCGGCGAGATGGTGACCTTTGCCGAGCTTATCGATGAAGTTGGAGCTGACGCAACCAAGTATCTGATGCTAAACCGCTCAACTGACCAGGCAATTGACTTTGACATCGAGGCAGCCAAGCGTGCCGATGCTTCAAACCCTGTCTACTATGTTCAGTATGCTCATGCTCGCATCTGCTCGCTGATTCGGAGAGGCAACGATGAAGGTTTACACGCCAGCAGCCAGCACCTCAACCTGCTGACTGATAGCTCCGAGCTTGCGCTGGCAAGGCTGTTCAGCCAGCTGGAAGAGCTGGTCGAAGCTGCCGCCAAAGACATGGCGCCGCACCGCCTGACCGGCTATGCCGAAGAGCTGGCAGCAGCTTTTCATAGCTTCTACACACGTTGTCCGGTCTTAACCGAAGACAGAGATCTGGCAGAGGCGCGTTTGTATTTAGCAGATGCGGTACGAAATGTCTTGGCTGTGGTACTTGGTATTCTGGGCGTAAGCGCGCCAGAGAGTATGTAGAAGAGGCGGATGGGTGGCGCTGGCAAATGAGCTGAGCGCGATTTTATCCACAGTATTTGTAAAGGGGTATGAGATGGCACATCTAGAGCACGACCCGACACTGGAGCCGGATGGCTTGACGTTGGCTGACCTGGCGCACGTCGCTCCTTTGGGGGCGCGAGTAAATGCTGCTGGCCACATGGAGGTGGCTGGCGTTGACCTGGTTGACCTGGCAACCGCGCAGGGCACCGCGCTCTACGTCATGGACGAGGCTCATATTAGGGCGCAACTGAATGCCTACCAGGCAGCGCTGGCTGAATGCTGGCCGGAGTCGGCGGTCGCCTACGCCGGCAAGGCTTTCACCTGTAAGGCTATATGCCGGTTGCTGACCGAAGAAGGTGGCTGGCTGGACGCAAGCAGTGGGGGAGAGCTGGCGATTGCACTTGCTGCTGGCTTTGCAGCAGAGCAGGTTATCTTTCACGGTAACAACAAGACCGAGCAGGAGCTGATTGAGGCGATTGAGGCTGGAATCGGTCGAATCGTGCTGGATTGCTTTGAAGAGATCGAGCGCGTTCAGCGCCTGGCGGCCGATCGCGGTGTGGTGCAGAAGGTGCTGCTGCGCATCAAGCCAGGCGTTGTTGCCGATACCCATAGCCACATAATCACCGGCGCGGAAGATTCCAAGTTCGGTTTCGGAATCAGTGACGGCTGGGCAGAGCGAGCAACTGAGCAGGTGCTTGAGGCTGCCAACCTTGAGCTGATGGGGCTGCATTGCCACATCGGCTCGCAGATATTTGCGATCGATGTCTACCAGCAGGCTGTCGGTGCACTGTTTAGGTTGCTCGGTCAGCTGAAGCAGCGCTTTGACTATCTGCCACGTGAGCTTAACCTTGGCGGTGGAGTAGGCTCGGCTTATCGAGTAGAGCACAATCCACCATCTATCAGCGATTTTGTCAAAACCTTGACCGATGCGGTCAAAATCCACTGCGAGCAGCTTGGCTTGGCTCCCTCTGAGCTGAAGCTGATAGTTGAGCCCGGGCGCTCTATCGTAGCGAACGCTGGAATCACCCTGTACACAGTAGGAGCAATCAAGCAGCTCGAAGGCATTCGCACCTTCGTCGCCGTTGATGGCGGCATGACCGACAACATTCGCACCGCCCTCTATGACGCGCGCTACGAGTGCGTAATCGCTAACCGTGTCGGCGAGCCGCGCGATGCGATTGTGACCGTAGCTGGCAAGCACTGCGAGAGCGGTGACGTGGTGATGATTGACGCCAGCATTCAGACACCGCAGGTTGGCGACACTCTGGTGATAATGACAACCGGAGCCTACAACCAAAGCATGTCCAGTAACTACAACAAGCAGCCCAGACCTGCCGTGGTCTGGCTGGCTGACGGCGTAGCACGCGAGGTGGTACGACGAGAGACCTACGCTGACCTGCTGGCGACTGACGTTGGCTAGGGTCGCACGAGCAGCGTTGAGTAAGCAAAAAACACAAACAATGTGGATAAGAACGAGTTTTTCGAATATGGAGGGTAAATAATGAAGCAGATCGGTGTAGGTATACTGGGATTAGGCGTGGTCGGAAGTGGCGTGGTGCGGATACTACAAGGCCATCATGACGACTTTCTGCGCGACCAGGAGATTGACCTTAGAATCGTAGCAGTCAGTTCGCGACGCGACGCACAGGCGCGTGAGCTGGGGCTGCTGGACGTATATAGTAGCGATCCTTCTTCAGTGACACTGAACCCTGAAGTCGATGTGGTTGTAGAGCTAATGGGTGGAACCGATACCGCCTACCAGTGCATCAGCGATGCGCTGAAAGCCGGCAAAAGTGTAGTTACAGCCAACAAGGCGCTGATAGCCACCCGCGGTCGCGAGCTGATGTACCTGGCTGCTGAGCATGGTGGCGAGCTGGCTTTTGAGGCTTCGGTTGGCGGCGGCATTCCGATTATCGGCCCATTGCGCCACACGCTGGCGTCGAATCGCATTCTCTCGGTGATGGGTATTGTCAATGGCACCACCAACTACATGCTGGGCAGAATGAAGGATGCCGGTCTTGACTACGACTCGGCACTGGCTGAGGCTCAGCAGCTTGGCTATGCCGAAGCCGACCCGACCGCCGATGTCGAAGGATACGACGCAGCAGCCAAGATAGCGATTCTGGCAATGATATCCTTTAACACCGATGTCCGGCTTGACCAGGTAGCCACCGAAGGCATCAGCGGCATCTCGGTCACTGATATGCACGCAGCTGAAGAAGCCGGCTACGTGTTGAAGCTTTTGGCAATTGCCAGGCGTGAGCCAGCTGGAATCGATATCCGAGTACACCCAACAATGGTGGCCAAGACTCACCCTCTTGCCAGCGTAAACGGTGTCTACAATGCCATCTATATCGTCGGAGACGCAGTAGGCGAGACCATGTTCTATGGACGCGGAGCCGGTGAAGGCCCAGCAGCATCCTCTGTTGTTGGCGACCTGATTGAGCTGGCAAGGCACAAAGCCTATCGGGAGACAATCATTCAACCGGTCTGGGATACCGAAGGCTTGCCGCTTATCTCAGATGGCGACCTGGAGAGCACCTTCTACCTGCGACTACCGGTACCGGATCGTCCAGGTACCCTGGCAGCCAGTGCGACGATATTTGCAGAGCTTGGCATCTCGATTGCCTCGATGGTGCAGCACGCCGCTACAGATGACCAGGCAGAGTTGATTTTCTTTACCCACAAAGCTCCGGTTGGCGCAGTAGCAGAGGCACTTAAGCGACTGAATGACTCTGGCATCCTAACCGGCACAGCGTCTTGCATTAGGACTATTGCGTAGTGGTTTTCGGGCGGAAGTCGACGCATGTCTCACGTTTACGTTGACCTTCGAGCAGAGGGAGTAGAGGGCGGGTAAGGAAGTGGTGAGAAGAACCAGCTCTCAGACTAGAATCCTGCTGTCTCTTGTGCTTCTTTTTTCCTGTTTCTTCAGCGGATGCAGCGCATCAAGCAAGCCTTACGAAAATGGATCCGGTGATGATGCGGTCTACAGCTGGGTAAGGGATACCGAGTTCAGTAGCCTAAGTAATGAGCAGCAGCGTGATGCAATTATCTACGACATTCTTTTCGAAGAGGGGTATGATTCAAGTTTCTATATAGATACAGCTGTTGGGCAAGATGGTTCTATCTATGTGATTGGTGGTTTGTTCGCTGCATCAGCTGATGCTGAAACCACAGCAGTACTAATTAGGTATGACAGTGACTTAAATATCTTAGCCGACGTTAGAAAACCTCATTATTCGTTTTCCGGCATTGCTATTGATTCGGAAGGCAATGTCTACGCTACCGGAGCACCCTGTTATTACCGTTTTTCTGAAGAATACAGGATGGAATTCTTTCACTATTACCAGTCGGAGATAATCAAATATAATTTCACTCTGGAGGAGCTGGCTGTTGTAGAGCTCAATGATATACCAGTCGATACTCTAGAGAGTTATTCTGGGCGAATCGCCATAGCTCCAGATGGTTCAGTCTATGTAGCAGCCTACAGAACGGTAGTCAAACTAGATAACAAGCTAGTGACACAGGTAGCAGTCACTTTCGAAAGTGACTTGCACTCAACAATCGGCACTATTGCAATCGCTCCGGATGGGGCGGTATTCGTTATAGCCACACAGTTTACGACGGCAGACAACGGTGTCGAAACGATGCTATTAAAATACAACGCTAACCTGGTGCTGCTAAATGAGGTCAGGAAAAACGAAGCTGTTGCAAACTATTTTTGGGGACTGGCTATTGCTGCCGACGGCTCAGCATATACCGTGCTCTATACTCACAATGAGTATCCAGACGTTAATCCTAGTGGTAGTGTTATTAGGTTTGACAGTAATCTGACTGAAATCGATTCTGTGGTGGTTGATTCACTGCTTCAGGTACCAGGAGGTTATCTTCGGGGGTGTGGCTGGCGAGCTTCACTTACTGTTGATGACGATGGTTTTGTATACATGACATCGGGCGAGTCCGCATGGATTGTGCTATTTGACAGTGACCTGACACCTCTTAATGTTGTGTGCCTACCGCTCTTTGGTAATCATGGTTATCGGTATGGTTCCCCGCGGTTATTAAGTGTTGCGATTGCGCTAGATGGTGCGGTCTATTCAATAGGTGAGTACAGGGCGACAATGATTGATGGTGTACTCGAGGTTGACAGAGGCTATAGCGCCGGCATCATCGTCAAGTAGCGCGATAGCCATTTTAGAGGGCAGATAGCCGCCGCTACAATAAAAACACTTTCACAACAATCTTTCGCAGGCATCCGAGCAACCAGGATTATGATTTCGACGACAACTCGCCTTGTTATCTGCTTCGACGCACAAAATTTCCACTTGGGAGACAGATTTTTTACAGATATTTAGGTATATGCAAAAACCCTAAAGAAAAACTGTTGCATTTGCAACAGAAATGTTGCAAATGCAACAGAAAAGCAGAAAGGGTCGTCGATTTTTGTCTCCCAAGTGGAAATTTTAGGAAAAAGCTATTATGCTAGCATGCAAAGGCTGCGTGTTTGGGTGCTTAGGCTGCAGGTCGGAGCGTAAAGGCTGCGTGTTTGGGTGCTTAGGCTGCAACCCTGCTGGCTGACGCGCCAAAGTGCTGGTAGGCACATGTTAATGCTGCGGGCTGGCGCACCTGCGTAGGCGGCAAATCTTCCAGAAAACTGTGCTCTTACAGCTGTGCAGAACAGCCACAAAAAAATCGGCTATATCGACGTTTCGCTGCTTTGTGATACACTTTTACCAGTATTTTGTGGTTGATTGACACTATAAAGGGAGGATGATGGTCGATAAGAATAAGAGGATTACTGCTTTTCTTCTGATCGCTGTTGTCGGTGTATTAATGCTATATGGTTGCGACAGTGTTAAGGTTTCCGGTCGCTATTCTTTTGTTTCTATGGAGTCAGAAGGATTCATTGTCACAGCTGAAGCATTAGAGGGCTTTGTTGACACTGACGATTGGTATATCGATTTCGACCGGGGGGAGTTTGAGTTCAGCTTCTACGATGCGGTTGTCAATGGAACATACACCCAGGATGGAACCAGCCTCTCATTAATAATCGATGATGTAACTGTTAATGGTGAAGTCGAGGGAAACACCGTCACGATTAGTTTTACCGATTACTATGATGCAGTCTTTGTATTTGAGAAAAAATAAAGCAGACCATTTTGAAGGCAAGAGGCATCCTTTTCAGGTAATCAGTAGTAACAAGAAAGGTTAGCAATATGCAGTCAGTGATTTTAGTTATGCAAGAGTTATTAGAAGCTCAGAGATTGATGCTGGAGATGGGTAACTACCCACGTGTGAAAGCTGCGTCCATTAATAATTATGAGAAGTTCTACAACTCATACCGCTATACTCACGCAAAAACCTATCTGATCGAAGTACTTGACGATGAAGACCGGGGAATCGATTTTTGCCTTGCCCTTGCCAGGCTTTTACGTGAGAAACATCCAGAGTCGCGCCTGGTTTTATTAAGCTCTGAACAAGACGAAGCCTGCACAAAAGCAAAGCAAGAAAAGCTGATTGACACCATATTACCCAGGGGGTCGTCGTTAAGCTATCTTGCAGCCCAATTAGTCGGGTAGCTATCTGCTTATCCAAAGCAAAGTAAAACAGCTCTGAGCGAAAAGCAAACCAGCCTCCGGTGAAAGTGTAGCAAGCGGCTCGGTTAAGGTTTTCATGCTAGCAATATGGGATTTTCTCGAATACTAACATTTTCTCATGCCATTATTTGATAATCCTGAGCTGGCATGTGTTAAACTAGGAGCCAGCAAATCACCTTTTCAACTATTAGGCACCGAAAAACGCAGAAGCTTATGCATTACCGATTTCATTTTCGACGCTGTTTTGAAAGGAAGACATCCAGGTGAAGTTCTTTATCGACACGGCTGATTTAGCCGAAATCGAGGAGGCGGCATCGTGGGGAGTACTGGCAGGGGTAACCACAAACCCGAGTCTATACGCTCGTATCGGTGGCAAACTAGCCGACTTTCCAGAGCACATCAAGCGAATTTGCGCCCTAGTCAACGGATCAGTATCAGCCGAAGTGGTTGGTCAAACGGCTGATGAGATGGTGCGTGAAGCGCAAGAGTTGGCATCAATAGCCGCAAACATCGTTATCAAGATTCCAGTTGGCATTGAAGGGTTAGCTGCAACAAGCGCCTTGACCAAAGCAGGGATACCAGTAAATATGACCTTAGTGTTCTCGGTTCCGCAAGCGATTCTTGCTGCACGTGCTGGAGCTCGCTACATCAGTCCCTTTATCGGGAGGTTCGACGATATCGGTGAAGACGGAATCAGCCAGGTTGCTGATATTGTCAACGCAATCGGCAACTACGATTGGCGAGGCGCTGGTATTGGCATGGAAGAACCAGAGATAATTGCTGCTTCGATCAGAAGCGTGAATCATGTTGCGCAGGCTGCACTGATCGGTGCAGATATTGCTACTGTACCGTTCGCGGTACTAAGGAGTTGCCTGAGTCATCCTTTGACCGACCGGGGGCTCGAAGCTTTTATTAAAGATTGGGAGAAGGTGCTACAAGCATGAGTGACAGAGACAGCTCAAGCGACGCTGAGAAGACAACTCAGGAAACCCAGGCAGTTAAGCCAAGGCGTTCAACTCAGGGGGGAGGAGCTGCTCGAAGTAATGGCACATCAGCAGAGTCAACGTCAACAAACAACAATTCCGCAAGCCGAAATGGCTACCAGAATCAACCTCGCCGCCAACGCAGGCAATCAAACACCAACAACCGAGAGCAAGTAGCCCCACAGGCAAATCGTGAAGAGCTGGCCCTTCTGAAGGTTTCGGAGCTGCGTGAAAAAGCAGCAGGTTTGGGATTAGACCTGGCAAACATCAAAAAGAAGGATCAGATAGTAGAAGCAGTATTAGCCGAAATGGTGAAGGCAGAGGGTTTTGTTGCCTGCGCTGGCATCTTTGACCTGCTCTCCGAAGGTTATGGCTTCCTAAGAACAACAGGGTATCTACCAGGTGAGACTGATATCTATGTCGGTATGTCGTTGGTACGTAGAAACGGTCTGCGTAAAGGTGACTATGTTGTTGGTCAGGTTCGTCCTGCACGGGATAGCGAGAAATATCAGGCGCTTCATAAAATCGACTCGATAAATGGTCTACCAGTTGAAATGTCTTTAGAGAGGCGCAGGTTCAATGACCTGACTCCGGTCTTTCCTGATGAGCGCCTGCTGATGGAACATGGTGCTGACAGCATTACTGCTCGAACGATTGACTTGGTTGCTCCGATCGGCAAAGGGCAACGTGGTTTGATTGTTTCTCCACCGAAGGCAGGTAAGACCACTATCCTGAAAGATATCGCAGCCGCAATCAGCGCTAATAACCCTGATGTGCACCTTATGTGCCTACTGGTTGACGAGAGACCAGAAGAAGTCACAGACATGGAGCGCTCGATTATGGGTGAGGTTGTCTCATCTACCTTTGATATGCCGTCAGAAAACCACATAACTGTCGCAGAGCTTGTGATCGAGCGAGCAAAGCGATTAGTTGAAGTCGGGCGTGACGTTGTGATTCTGCTCGACTCCATTACCCGCCTGGCCAGAGCCTATAACCTGGCACAGCCAGCCAGTGGTA
The DNA here is from genome assembly GCA_009781525.1 of Coriobacteriia bacterium. Taxonomy (GTDB): domain Bacteria; phylum Actinomycetota; class Coriobacteriia; order Coriobacteriales; family UBA8131; genus WQXZ01. The sequence continues at coordinate 12,172 of WQXZ01000013.1, forward strand.
GGATTCTGTCCGGTGGTGTTGACTCGACAGCTTTATATCCACCTAAGCGATTTCTTGGTGCAGCTCGAAATATCGAAGGCGGCGGCTCCTTGACCATTCTGGCATCGGCACTGATCGAGACCGGATCAAAGATGGATGAGGTTATATTCGAGGAGTTCAAGGGTACCGGCAATATGGAGCTCAGACTTGATCGTGATTTAGCTGATCGCAGGATTTTCCCAGCTATTGACCCGGTTGCCTCTGGCACACGTAAAGAAGAGTTGCTATTAGACCCACAGGAAGCACCGCTAATCTGGGCTGTCCGCCGTATTCTAGCCAACATGAATAACACTGAGCGTGCCATGGAGATGCTGATAAAGAGCCTGGTACAGACTCAGACAAATGCTGAGTTTTTGATGCGTACAGCTAGAAAAGCACAGCAGCGCACAGGTACGGATATCACTGAGCTTTAGATTATTTCTGATATTTGTTTTCTAACTTAATCGAACTGATTCAAATAGGCTTTGAAGCTTTCTTTGATTAATGGTCTACTGAAGTTATAGCCTTGGAAGATCCTGACACCTAATGCGTCAAGAATCGTGGCTTGCTCTTCGGTCTCGACCCCTTCGACAACCAACTCTATACGAAGGTGCTCTGATAGCTGTACTACCGAGCGTACGATCTCACGCTGCTTCATATCAGTTGCGACACTTTCTATCAGCGACCTATCGACTTTCACAGTGCTGACCCCGTAGTCAGAGATGTAGTTCAGAGAAGAGTAGCCCATGCCCAAGTCGTCAATAGCCAGGCCAATGCCCATGTCGCGGATAGCCCTGAATATCTCGCGCGTCTCCTCAGTTGCGTTAACAGCAACATTCTCAGTTATCTCAAGCTCTACTTCGCCAGGTAAGACTACATAGCGATCGCGTAGTTCACGCAAGAAATCAACAAAGCCCTTATCCTCAATTAATTGTCTTGGCTCTAGATTAATAGACATGCGCATGTTAGAAAGGTGACTGGTACGCATTTCTGCAAGATCACGCAGGGCATATTCGATTACCCAGCGGCCCAGCAAAGAGGCCAGCCCCATTTCATTCATCAAGCCGACAATGGTGATAGGCGACACTGCCCCTAGCTCAGGCTCCTGCCAGCGGAGTAGCGCCTCGGAACCGACGGTTCTGCCTTGGCGATCGGTTTTTGGCTGGTAGACCATGTAGAAGGGCAGGCGGTTCATTCGGATGTATTGCTTGATCTGCACCGCGATTTCACGGGCGGCTTGACCGACTGCGTCCTGACGTTCGAAGACCGTCGCGGTTGAACCGATGCCCATGCGAGCGATCTCGGCTTGCATCAGCTGAAAACGAATCACGCGCTGCTGCTGCTCGTAGACATGGTGCGCACGCACGAATGGGTAGTAGAGCAGGGCAGAGATTGCTATGCAGACAGCTTGTAAGGCGGTACCTGCTAGCGATCCGGTGGCAAGGTAGCCAGAGAGAAGTGGTGGCGTGGTCCAGTCTACGGTATTGACGATCAGAGGAACCAGTCCAACCTGGAACGCCAGAAAGCTGATGGTTGCTGATACCAGTGGGGCTATGATGAACGGTACTACATAGAAGGGGTTCAGTATAACAGGGAAGCCGTAAAGCAGAGGCTCATTGATGTTGAACAGCACCGGGAAAACCGAAACTCGGGCAAAACTGCGTCCCCAATACCATTTCTTACCAACGATTGCCAGAGCTAGAAGCAAGCCTATGGTTGCACCGGATCCACCGACTAGGCCGAAGTGCAGGTAATATCCACGTAGAGAGAACAGTGATGCTGTGCCAGCTGCTTGGCTGGCTGATGGCAGGAGGTCGAAGAGCACGAAGTTGTGGGCTCCGGTGAAGGCCATGATCTGCGAGAACAGAATAACCAGAATCGTAGTTGATAGCTCGCCATGTTGCATCCAGCTGGTAATCAGATCATAGAACCTGCCCAGATCAGCTGCCGTTGCGATAAATGAGCTGGTAGCGCGAATCAGAACGAACGAGATTAAGGTCAGAGCTACTGGAAGAATGTGGGCGAAGTAAACCTGAACCAGCAGGTTCGCATCAAGACCACCGCTGATCGAGCGGCTGCGATTAAGCACCCCTCTGTTGGTCAGCTTGATAAAGGTGAACAGTAGCTTCAGAGAGAACAGGCCGACGAAGATTGCCTTAAAGATTCCATTGGTTCCGACATTGATGAAGTCAAGATGGGAGTCCTTCCAGACGAAGAGGATGATGAAGCACGAAAAAGAGGTAAATGCTGGAATGAAGAAGTTCGGCTCACCTTCCCAGACATCACGGTTCTCTAATGTATATGACATGCTGACAGAGGTCAGCGCAGCCAAGGCGATGACAGTCAAGGTTGAGTCAATCAGAATCTGTACCAGATTAACCAAGGCACCATCAAAGACCTGCGAAATGAAGTTATGAAGAATCGGAATCGGGAGGTTCAGAATAGCAAGCGCAATCGCGCCGATAGTGATGAATGGGATCAGTCTGACGAAAGCGGTGTTGAGGGTGCGAACTAATTTACGCTCAGCAAATCTAGCGGCTATGCCGCCTAATCCTTCAATGAATGATACCCGAGCCAAAACTACTAACCCCCCGTAGTTAGTCTTTTATATTGCTCAAATAGTACACTATTAATTACAGATTGGGTATAGAAAATAGTCATTTCAACTGCTAAAACCTGTCATTGTCAATTATCGTTACCTGAATACAGTCTGCGACGAAAGGATTATTTATGTCAGTTCTAATCATCAACGGAAGCACTCGAGAGAATGGTAGCACATCCACAGCATTACACGAAGTTGCGAGGGGGCTATCTGACGGTGGAGTCGAAAGTGAACAACTCTGGATAGGTAAAGATGCGATTCGTCCATGTGTTGCCTGTTATGGCTGTCGCAACAGAAGCGAGGGTTGTGCTTTCGGCGACGACGATGGTGTCAACGCTGCAATTGAGAAGCTGAGGCAAGCTGAAGGATTGGTGATCGGATCGCCAGTCTATTTTGCTGGAATCAATGGCTCGCTGAAATGCTTTCTTGATCGGGTGTTCTACTCTGGCAGGGATGCCATGAAACTGAAACCTGCTGGTTGTGTTGTCTCTGCGCGTAGAGCTGGAACCACCAGTGCCTTAGAGCAGGTGCAAAAGTATCCGAATATCGCTCAGATGCTTTTAGTCGGATCGTTTTACTGGCCGATGGTACATGGTAATAATCCTGAAGAAGTGGTTCAGGATCGCGAAGGTATGCAGATCGCGTGGCAACTGGGTGCCAACATAGCATGGCTGGTTAAGACGATTGCTGCTGGCAAAGCAGCTGGTATCGAGCCGCAGACCGTTTTAGAGCGGGAGCGCACGAACTTTATTCGCTAGCACGGTCGGGAGGCGCACCGACGGGAGGCGCGCCGACGGGAGGCGCGTCGGCACTACCGGGAGGCTCGCCAGCGCTAGCGGGAGGCGCGCCGGCTGAATCACCCTCCGCAGCCATCGGTGTCTTTTGCTGCAGCGAGGTGAAGACGCTGAGCAAACCGATACCTGAGAAGATGATAAAGCAGGTTCGCATTACGGTTGTCAGGTCAAGTGGTGAGACCTGGTTAATCGGCAGGTTGCCGATGGCAAACGAGGTAACTGTGGCAATCACTGACATGCTGACTATAGACCCAAGGTTTCTCATTGTGGATAGGAAGGCTGATGCAATACCAACGTCGCCGCGAGGCACCAGGCTCAGTGCGGCGCTGGTGTTGGGAGACGCAAAAAAGCCGAAACCGATACCATTTAGCACCAGACAGAACATGATGTAGAGTATCGATGTCTCTGGCTTAACAAAAGCCAGCAGGATCAAGGCGCTGGCACAAAATCCGCAACCGATTGATGCAAGTTTGAAAGCTTGGTAACGGTCAGCCAGTCGCCCAGCCATGATAGACACCCCAGCCTGAACCAAAGGAGCGGTAACTAAAACCAAACCTGCTCGGTCAGAACCGAGCCCCTTGGCTTGCTGGAGGTATATCGAGATCAGGTAGGTGATAGACATTGCTGCTGTGTAGTTCAGAAAAGCTGAGATATTTGCCAGCGCAAAACTGCGACCACCTTTGAACAGAGCAGGGTTTAAGATAGGCGAGCGCGCACGGGTTTCCCACCAAACGAAAATGCTTAAGGTTATGACACCAACTACGATAGCTACGATAGCAATGCCGCCACTGGCGATACTGTTAGTACCCCACGATAGTAGTGAGATGCCAAAAATGAATAGCAGTATCCCTGGAATATCCAGATGCTTTGTCAACTCAGAAGCCTCGACTCTGCTGGAGTTGGCAGGTAAACGACCAAGAGTGACGAAGAAGGCAATTGCACCGAGTATAGACATGAACACGAAAACAGTGCGCCAACCGAAGTTCTGGGTAACAAAACCGCCGATGATAGGCCCACTGGCAAGTCCGATGTAGGTTGCCGAAGTAGAGATGCCAAGCATCCTACCGCGAACTTCAGGTGGAAAAGCATCAACCATGATGGCCTGATTCGAAGCAAGAATGCAAGCTGACCCGAGACCTTGGACAACCCGGAAGACAATCAGCACCTGAAGGCTGGGAGCAAAGACAGATGCGAAGGTGGACAGTGAAAACAATCCTAATCCGATATTCAACAAGGTTCGCCGAGAGCTCAGGTCACCTAATCGACCAAGGGGTAGGTTCAGTGACACGGTGCAGATCGAGAAAGCGGTTATCAACCAGCCCAGAGTAGCGGCAGGAACAGCGAACTCTTCTCCAATTATTTTAATAGAGACGCTGAGCGAGCTACCTGCAAAGGAGGTGGCGTATGATGCCAGCACCAGTGTGAATACAAGCTGGGGGTTCTTGGTTTTTTGCATGTCTTTGGCTTCCGACTCCGATTATTAAGCTAAATGCTTTACTTAACTGTTCATGAAACAACAATCATTAGATTGTAGCCATTGCCTGAGCTATTTTCATGTGGTATTTTTCTCTGATAGCATTAAGGCAAAAGCGCACACAGTGCAAAAAGCATATCGCGTGCTATAAATACATTGTGGGACAGGCGATATTGCTTTGGCTGGTAAGTCGGTACAACAGAAAGTGAGGCCCAGGTGAGTAATTCAGCGGGCAGGGTTTCAGGAGAGGAGCGCTACTATCAGGCTGAAATCGAGACAATGAATCGATTCGAGCTTGAGGCACTTCAGCTTGAGCACCTGCAAAAGACGGTTCTGAACTGCTATCAGAATATCGGGTTCTATACCAACAAATTTGATGCAGTAAAGATCGATCCGCGATTTATTACGAGCCTGGCTGACCTGCAGAAGCTGCCGTTTACCACCAAGCAGGACATGCGCGACAACTATCCCTTTGGCATGTTCGCTTCTCCTATGCCTGAGGTCGTACAGGTTCAGGCTTCGTCCGGCACAACCGGCAATGCAACGGTAGTTGGCTACACTGCTGCCGACGTCGAGACCTGGGGAGACCTTTTTGCCCGCAGCATAGCGATGGTCGGCGGTGGCCCTGAGAGCATCGTTCAGATCGCCTACGGCTACGGGCTGTTCACCGGCGGATTCGGCGCTCACGAAGGTTGCAAAGCGATGGGATCGACGATTCTACCGATGAGCGCCGGTAACACCAAGCGCCAGGTGCAGATGATGCACGATTTCGGAGTAGACATCCTGGCTTGTACGCCGTCATACGCCCTGGTGATCGCAGACGCTGCAATCGAACTTGGCTATGACCCGGCAAACGACTTCAAGGTCAGCGGAGCTATCCTTGGCGCAGAACCCTGTTCAGAGAGTATGCGAGCAGAGATCGAAACCAAACTCGGTGTCAAAGTAGTCGACATCTATGGAATATCCGAGGTGATGGGTCCTGGTATCGGCTGCGAATGCCGTCACCAAAACGGTCTTCACGTAGCTGAGGATCACTTCATCATAGAGATCATCGATCCAGAAACCTTGCAACCTCTGCCCGACGGCGAGTGGGGCGAGGTGGTCTTTACTACCCTGTCAAAGCAGTGTTCACCCCTGATTCG